>CABYGA010000001.1 GCA_902518415.1 uncultured Pelagibacteraceae bacterium
AGCATTTTGGAAATGTAAAAGCGGTAGATGATGTCTCTTTTCAAATTAAAGAGGGAGAGTTTTTCTCTCTGCTAGGTCCGTCAGGTTGCGGCAAAACAACATTATTAAGATTATTAGCCGGCTTTGAGTATCCAACTAGTGGTAATCTATTACTTGATGGCAGTGATATTACTGCATTGCCTCCTGACAAAAGACCGACAAATATGGTTTTTCAGAATTATGCAATTTTTCCTCATATCAATGTTGAAAAAAATGTTCAGTTTGGCTTGAGAAAACTTGGCTTAACAAGTGATGAAATTGTCAAAAGAGTTAAGGATGTTTTATCATTGGTTAAACTGGAAGGCTATGAAGAAAGATACAGCAGTCAACTATCTGGAGGTCAAAGACAAAGAGTGGCATTAGCAAGGGCTTTAGTAAGACAACCCAAAGTATTATTACTGGATGAGCCACTTGGGGCACTAGATAAAAAGTTACGTGACGAAATGCAACTCGAACTAAGAACTCTACAAAAAGAGATTGGAATAACTTTTGTATTTGTTACGCACGACCAGCAAGAGGCTATTAGTATGTCAGATAGAGTCGCGGTGATGAGTGAGGGTAAAATTCAGCAGATGTCGTCTCCAAACGAATTATATAAAAATCCTCAAAATATATTTGTTAGTGACTTTATTGGCGAAACTAATTTTTTAAAAGCTAAGACAGATGTTAAAGATGGAGAATATATTAGTGTTAACATTGAAGATCTTGGTTCATTTAAAATAAAAAATAATCTCAATATAAGTGAAAATGCCTCAGATGTTATTTGCAGTGTTCGTCCAGAGACAATGATGATTGACAAAGAAAAATCAGACTGGGATATTTGTTTAGAAGGTAAAATCAAGCAAACGTCATATCTAGGAGAAATGACAAAATTTTACGTTGAAACTAAAGAAATAGAAAAAATTATAACCGTATCATCACAATATTTTGATAATCAGTCTTTTCCAGATGGTAAATGCTTTATCAGTATAAATTTAAACGATATTTCCTTACTCAATAAAAAATAGCCTGCCCTCAAGAGAGAACAGGCCATTTTAAATTAGTCAATTAGCAGTGAATTAACCGCCAGCTACCATTTCAGCCCACTGAGCTTCCATGTAATCAGTAACTTCATCAGTTGGCATTACAGAGAACATTCCATTATTTAAATGTTCTATAGGATTTGATGCAACACCACGCTCAGCCAATTCGTCAGCTGTAAGTGTGCTAAAGCCAGCTTTATTGCTGTGTCCATAACCCCACTCACTTAACAAGTAAGCAGATGTTTCAGCACTAGTAGCACCATTAATCATTGCGTAAGCTTTATCAAGGTCTGCACCTTTAACAATCGCAAGACCACAAGCCCAAGTCATTGTGCCATTAGCAGGTTGCATCATTTTTGCTCCTGCACTCCATGCTATTTCGTTCCATCCAAGTGCCACGTCTATTTCTTCGTTTCCTAGCGCTTCAATCATTGAAGAGGTATCTCCAAAGAATGCACGAATTTGACCATTATCTCTCATTTCACGAAACTTATCGATACCTTGGTCAATAGCAGCTTTTGTCAATTGATCTTGTTCTCTGATGTCAATTCCAAGATGGTGCATCATTAAAAACAATGAGTCCGCAGCAGAGTCTAAGATACCAACTTTACCTTTTACTCTTGGGTCTTCCATTAAAGCAAAGCTTTCATTAGAGGCATCCATCCAATCAATTCTGTCTGCCATGTAAAACAACGTAGTATCTCCCCAGTCTACTGGTGCAAAATAATGCTTACCATCAACCATGCCGCTTGGCAGGTCTCTAACTTCAGGGAACATGTCATTCCAGTTTTCAATTCTTGATGGATCAAGTGGCTCTAATACGCCTGCTCTCACCCATCTTTTTATCTCACCTTGACATGGCCATGCTAAGTCAACTTCAAAGCCTGCTTTTAGTTTTTGCAATCCTTCTTCAGCATCACCAAATATTGAGTATTCAGGGGAACCATGCTCTTCCGCGTATGTTCCAAATAGACCATCATCATCGTAGCCTCCCCACAGGAATACAGATCCTGGCTCATCTGCAAAAGCTTTAGTTGTTGACGTCACGCCAGCGATAAAAACAAACGATAGCGATACAATCAGAGCTTTTACAAAAGAATTTTTCATTTCTTTGTATTTTGGCATAATTAATCTTCCTCTTTTTTATTTATACCAAAAATTGTACACCTATAGGGTCGTTGGTCAATATATTAAAGGTGAATCAAGGGGCGATTTTTGTTTGAATTAAGCCATGGATCTAACATTTCGTAGTTGTACCCACCCTGGAACACTAATTCATCACAGTAAGATCGAGCAACAATTTGGATTCCTGTTGGAATATTGCTGGAGCTTAATCCTGAAGGGACTGATAGGACCGGCAATTTACCTAACATATTAAATGGATGTGACATGACCCAAGAAAAATCAGCACACTTCTGCTCTTTATTATTGATAACGATATTTTCATTAACAATATCAATGTTAGCCTTAATTGAAGGTAAAGAGTTTGTAGGACATATAAATAAATCGTAACTGTCTAATATTGGCCCAATTTCTGAATACATACGGCCTGTGATTTCTGCACTTTCAATAATATCATATCCAACATAAGCCCCTATTTTATCGTGATAGTACTTCTCATTATTCTGTATTGCTCTTAAATGCAATTCAGGGACTTCTGCAAACATTTTTGCATAATCCGTTAACAGTTTTTTTTCATCGTCTGAAAGTTTTGCTATGAGGCCATAAAATGAATTAGCGTAATGACTGAAGCAAACTGAATTTACTTCATCTTGATTCCAATTTAATTTTACTTCTGTAATAGTTGCACCAAGTGTCTCAAACTTTTTTAGAGATTCCAATGTATTTTTTTCAACTTCTTCATCAACCTCAAAAAATCCAAGATCAAGTGAATAAGCAATTTTCCAGTTCTTAATATTTTCAAACTTATTAGGAATAATTTTTTTAGGCCTGAGTGAAGCAATATCATTTTTATTTGGACCACTCATAACATTTTGCATAAGAGCACAATCAATTACAGTTCTCGCAAGGGGACCAACAACACAATACGGATCATGATTAAAAGGGTAACTCATTGGATTTCTTCCATAGGGAGGTTTGTAACCAACGACTCCACAGGCTCCAGCAGGAATACGAATTGAACCACCTATATCACTGCCAGTAGCAAGTGATGCACAACCCGACGCTAGTGCGGCAGCACTCCCCCCACTTGAACCTCCCGGTGTCATATCTAAGTTCCAGGGATTTCTTGTGACGCCATTTACTTTGGAATGGCAGAATGATGTTAGTGAAAACTCTGGGTTAGTTGTGCGTGCATGAATTATTGCACCAGAGCTTACAAGCGACTCTACATCTACGTCAGTTTTTTCTGCTATTACATCTTTATAGATTAAGCTTCCATTTTTATTAGGTTGTCCCTTTATATTAACCTCATCTTTAATTGCTAAAGGCAAACCTTCCAAAGGCAAAGTAGATCTATCTTCTGTATATTTTAATTCTGATTTTTTTGCTTCTTTCAATGCTTCTTCGAAGCGAAAAAAATTAAAAGCATTAATTTTTGGGTTTACATTTTCAATTCTTTTTATTGTCTCATTTAATAGCTCAACTGGAGACAAAGATTTATTTTTAAATTTTTCTAGTGCTTCAGAAGCTGATAAATAACAAATATCGAGGTCTAAACTACTCATACGATTATTTTATTTTAATTTATTAATTAATAAAATATATTGAATTCACACCATGATTGATCAAAACATTAAAGACATTATTCAAAACCAAGACCCTAATACAGGAATGGATCAGCTTTTTTTTACCAACAAAGCATTGTTTGATCTAAGTTATGAGGCTGTTTTCAAGAAACAGTGGGTATTTCTTACTCATCTATCTTATTTTAATGAAAACAATACATTCATTTACCAAATTAATGGCGGGTTTGTTGAAATAAAAAAGTCTAAGGATAATAATTTAATTATCTCTTCATCTGTAGCTGATTTCAAATGTCATTTAAAAGTTTATGAAAGCTTAATCTTTGTTAACTTTTCTGAAGTACCATATTCATTTGAAGAATTCATAAAACCACTAGAACCATATATTAAAATTCATGGCCTTAATGACGGCAAGATTGCATTTCAAAAAGACTTTATATTTAATGCTTCTCATCTTGCAACCATTCACAACTTCAAAGAATGTGCACATTGTTGGGGAGGTGAGTTTACTCACAAAGATTATTTAAGTGTTCATGGAGAGGCGTATTGTAATTCTTATGGAGCTGGCGTTGGCTCAGGAATTGAGTCTCCTGAATTTAATCAACGTATAAAAGATTGGACACTTGAAAGTCAAAATAAAGGCTTGTTTGTCGGTGAGTACAGTGAAGACACTAATAAATATTTTAGAATTGCAGAGCGTACTCCTTTACCTGAAGGCATTATGTCTGAGACAATGGATGGTAGCTATTCATGCTCTTCACTAATGGGGGACTTTAAAACTATAGGACCGGATCATGGTTATACGGCTATTGGTTTTAGCCCATTCAATAGCTTTGTTGCCAATAATGAATTTGTAATTCTTTTTTTATTTACTCCTGTTAGTCAAAATAAAACAATCGTTACTCAATATTGGGTTACTCACAAAGATGCTGAAGTTGACATTGATAAAATGATTTTTCTTTGGGATCAAACATCAACAGAAGACTCTCAATTGTGTGAAATGAATCAAAAGGGTATTGAAAGTCGAGCTTATCAGCCTGGAAAGTATGGCGAACTAGAAACAAGCTTGGTTCAATATCAAAAGTTCTATCTAAGTCATTTACAAAATCACGTTAATGGACTGACTTAAGTCAGGGATATAAAATGGAAGTTGCTACACAAGCTGAATTTGATGAAGTATTAAGTCAGCACAATAATATTCAATATGTCGATGCAATCTTCACAGATTTATGTGGTTATGTAAGAGGAAAACGTTTCCCAGTCCTTGAAGCAAATAAAATTTTTTCAGATGGCGTTCTTCTCCCATTCTCCGCATTTTATCTTGATGTTCTAGGAGGAGTAACAAACACCCTAAATCTAGGTTGGACAGATGGTGATCCTGATGGTGTTCTGGTTCCTGTCAAAGGAAGTATTAAGCCAGTCCCGTGGGATGAACGCTTCTTACAGGTATTAATCACAATGAGAAAAGAGCAAGAAAATTGGGGAGTGATACAAGACCCATCTGAGGTTGATCCCAGAAATATTCTAAAAAAAGTTATGAGTAATTTTAAGAACACCGGATTGAAGCCTGTGGTTGCTTTTGAATTAGAATTTTATCTTTTAGACAAAAATAGGGATGAGTCTGGAAAACCAATACCTGCTGAAGGTGCTAATAAAACACATGTTTATGGCATACCAGACCTAGATCTCTTCGGTAAGTTATTTGATGATATTAACAAGAATTGCGAAATGCAAAATATACCAGCGACTACTGCCTCAAGTGAATTTGCTGCAGGACAGTATGAAATTAATCTAAAGCACACAGGAGATCTTCTAAAAGCCGCAGATGATGCTGCTTTATTAAGACGAATTATTAAAGAGACAAGTGATCGACATGGCTATGAAGCAACATTTATGGCAAAACCCTTTTTAGATCAAACTGGTAATGGAATGCATCTTCATCTCTCCGTTTATGATGAAAATGAAAAAAATATATTTGCTACTTCCAATCGTTACGGAAATAAAAAATTAAAAAGTGCTATAGCTGGTTTTCAATCAATGTTTTATGATAGTTTTCCAATCTTTATTCCAAATCGAAATGGTTACAGAAGAATAGAAACAAGAAATTTCGTTCCTGTTAATACAAGTTGGTCCTGGAATCGAAGAGATGTTTCATTAAGAATACCAGCTGGATCAGATGACGCAAAAAGAATTGAACATCGCGTAGCTTCATCAGATGCTAATCCTTATCTAGTCCTAGCATGCTTATTAGCAGGGTTGCATAATGGCCTTACTAATGAATTGATCCCATCAAACCAAGTTGATTTTGACAATAACGAAGGAGCGGATAAAGAAGCTGATATTGATATGCCAAAAAATATGGAACAAGCGTTAGCGCGTTTCCAATCTTCCAAACTATTAAAAAAATATCTTGGGAAAGAATATCTTGATCTTTACACTGCTGCAAAACAAGGTGAAATTGATCATGTCGAGTCAAGTTTTGTTCCTCGAGAGGAATATGATCTCTATTTATAATCATGGCTGAATTACTTTTTAACAATGACGCTTACCTCACTCAGTCTGAAGCAGTTATTACAAACGTCGATCAAAACTCTATTCAATTGAATCGAACAATTTTTTACGCTGAGTCAGGCGGACAGCCGGGTGATCAAGGAGAGATCATCCTAGGAGATCAAATTTATAAAGTTACTGACACCCAGAAAGGTAATTCTCCAAATGAAATTATTCATTTAGTCGACGGTGATATTGATCAGAGCATTGTTGGTAAAGAATGTGAGATTAAAATTAATTGGGAATTGAGACAAAGTCATATGAGAATGCATACCTCATGTCATATTCTGTGTAGTTTGATTGATGCTTTAATTACAGGTGCTTCAGTTGGCGCACAAAAAAGTAGAATTGATTTTGATGTTGACCCGAGTTTGCTTGATAAAGAGGCAATGAATCAACAGATTGATGAAATTATTAAAAATAATTTTCCTGTATTCACAAAACAAATTTCTGGAGATGAATTTAGAGATAACCCTCATTTAGCAAAAGGCGCTGCTGTTAGCCCTCCCATAATTGATAACAAAGTACAAATTGTTCAAATCGGTGATGATAAAATTTTAGATATACAGGCGTGTGGAGGCACTCATGTGAAATCAACGGGTGAGATTGAAGGATTAGAGATTGGAAAAATTGAAAATAAAGGTAAAAGAAACCGAAGAGTAAACATAAGATTTAAATAATGACGAATATTCTCATCAGAAGTGATAAAAATTCAGTTGCTATACTAAGTTTGAATGACCTTCCAGCAAATAGTCTAAGTATGCCTATGATGGAAGAAATTCAAAATCAACTAGCAACTATTGATCATGATGACTCAATTCGAGTTATAATCATAAAATCTGAAAGTGATAAAATATTTTCCTCAGGTCATAATTTAAAAGAGGTAAAAGGCTTTCTTGATAATAATGATACTAAATCTCAAGTTGAGTTATTTTCAACGTGTTCCTCAATGATGAAACAAATTCAGGCTTTAAGTAAACCAGTCATTGCGCAGGTCAGAGGCATAGCAACTGCAGCTGGTGCCCAACTCGTTGCCTCATGTGATTTAGCTTATGGATCATTAGATTCAAAATACGCAACTCCAGGAGTAAACATTGGATTATTTTGTCATACACCTCAAGTTGCTGTCTCAAGGACAATTGGCAGAAAACCAATGATGGAAATGCTGTTAAGTGGAGAACCTATTTCGTCTGAAAGGGCTGTACAAATTGGATTGATCAATGCTGCGGTTGATAGTGCAGATTTAGAAAAAACAGTTCAGAAGTCATGCAATGATATTTGCAATAAATCAGCAGCTGTTATTGCCATGGGGAAAAAAAGTTTCTACCGTCAAAGTGAAATGCCTTTAACTGACGCATATGACTTTACGAGTGCAGAGATGGTGAGGAATTTAACACTTAATGACGGTAATGAGGGAATATCTTCTTTCCTTGAAAAAAGAGACCCAAATTGGTCTAACGATTAACGTCTAATTACATATTTATCAGGCACAATTTCTTTTTTTAGTATTTTTTCTCGTCTTAGGATGGTTAGTGACGAAACAATTATAAAAAATGCACCTATATATGTATTCCAAGCAGGAATTTCATTCCAAATAAAATAGCCAAAGATTATTCCATAAATCAAACTTAAATATTTTAAAGGTGTTACAATTGATACTTCAGCATTTTTATACGCTTGAGTTAAAGCAAGGTTTCCAATACCGCCACTGATCCCAACTAACGCCAGCATGCTAAAATCAAATAAAGATACTGGCCACCAATACCAGCCACCAAAAGGGATTGTAAACAGAGAAGCAATTATTCCGAAAATTGTAAAGTATAAGGCTATTAAGTATGTAGGCTCTGTTTCACTTAATTTGCGAATCGAAATAGCTACTATAGAAAAAAATATACAAAACAATATTGGCAAGATCATATAAAAATTGAATCCAGATGATGTTGGATTAACTATTACTAAAACTCCAACGAATCCAATTGCTATCGCAGTCCATCTTCTGCTACCAACTATTTCTCCAAGAATAAAAATTGATAATAATGTACTAAAAATAGGCGATGCAAACGTAAGAGATACAGTTGTTGCCAATGGCAAGAAATGTAAGCTTGCGTAAACACAAAATAAGGCAATTGTTCCCGCTAAACTTCTAATAAAATGAAGTCCAGGCTTTGATGTTGTTAAAAGGTGGGCCCACCGATCACGAGGTATTGTAAATACAAGTGGTATCAAGCCTCCTATCATTCGCCAAAATACAACATAGCCAATACTGTAATCCTCAGTGGTCCATTTTACCGCTAAATCCATTAATGCAAATCCAGTCACACTGATAAGCATAAAAAAAGCACCAACTTTTATATTATTTTCCATATATAAAATGATCTAAGATTGCGATTACAAATATTAAGAATTAGACTAGCATAAAAAGTATGAACGTTTGGAAATATTTACTCGCAGCTTCTCTTGGCAATATGATTGCAGGTCCTTTAGGTGCATTAGCTTTTACAGCTGGCGCCTTTTTTCTTGGGAAGAAAAGTAATTTTAGAAATCCTGGTGCAAATTTTAATACGCAGCAAGGTGTTTACGCTCTCGGTTTAGTTGTACTGTGTGCAAAGTTAGCTAAAGCGGATGGTAGAGTCACAGATGACGAAATAAGAAAATTTAAAAAGATTTTTAAAATTCCTCAAGAAAATATGAAACAAGTTGGCGCTATTTGGAAAGAAGCTTCACAAACAAGTGCTGGATTTGAACCGTATGCTCAGCAATTAAGGGATACTTTTAGCCGATCACCTCAAATGTTAGAGCAAGTAATCATAGGTCTCTTTGAAATTGGTTATGCAGACCATGATTTATCTAATCCCGAACTAAAATATATAAAAAAAGTGAGTCAAATATTTGGAATTGATCAGGCAACGTTCAACAGACTGAGAAATTCAAGACCTGAGTTTGTAAAGGAAGACCCCTACAAAGTATTGGGAGTTAATAAATCACAATCAACATCAGAGATTAAGAAGATCTATAGAAACTTGGCTAGAAAAAATCACCCTGATATTGTTAGGGCTAAGGGTATTACTGATAAGAGTTTAATAACTAAAGCTAAAGAAAATTTTCAACGCATTAATGATGCTTATGAACAAGTTCTAAAAATAAGAGGTGAAAAATAGGCATAATTTAAATTTTTTTATCAGTTTAAATTAAATGACCACGGGATATACTTAGTTATGGAATTTTTGACATTTATTGCGGTTTGTATCTTAATCTATCTTGTATATTTAATCCGTCAGGATTTTAAGGACCATTCAGTGCGTATTGAAAGTCAAATGCAGAGAGTTACTGAAGTGGTCATTAAAAGCCAAGACAAAGACGAATAATATTCATTTTTTCTTACCCCAACTATTTCTTTTTCTATTCCTTATCAATGGCGGATAGGTACCAGTTGATAAGAAGATCTTGATAAATCTCCACTGTAAGAACCATATTTTTTTTAAAACCTGAAACATATTAGGACTCTTGTTTTAATTAATTATTTTAATTCAATATTTTGGCAAATTCATTATAAATAATCTTTATGAATACCGACATATCATCTTTTAATCAATGGATAGAGGCTTGGAATCATTTTTATGACAAAGAGAAAGAGCTGGTTGACTTAGACCCCAACGCTGCACTGGTGTCATCCGTGAGTAGTGATGGTAAGCCTAATGCTAGAGTTATACTTATTAAAGATGTCAGCCAAGAAGGTTTTACTTTTTATACAAATTATGAATCACAAAAAGGAAAAGAACTTTTTCATAATTCAGAGGGACATTTAACATGGTACAGCCGTGCTCAAGGAGCTTCAGTTAGGGTTCAAGGAAAAGTCGAAAAAATAAACTCAAACTTGTCTGATGAGTATTTTTCTTCACGTGATCGTAATGCACAAATATCAGCAAGTATTTCAAAACAATCTTATGATGTTGATAGTCGTGAAGTACTGGATAAAGAATTTCAAGAGTTCGCAGACGCACATGAAGGAAAAGAAATAAAAAGACCCGATCATTGGGGAGGAATAATCATTATGCCTTCAAGAGTAGAAGTATGGAAAAGCAGAGATGATTATAAAACTCGACTGCATGACAGAATTGTTTTCACACAATCAAATGATGCATGGATAAAGACCAGACTTTACCCATAGAGACTTTGTGAAATGATAAAAATATTTTTAATATTTTCTCTCTCTATTCTGTGGTTACCCAATGTATCAGCAAATGATTTGCCAACACCTCGATGGGTAACTTCAAAAAATACAATTAATTGTCGGGCATCATATATTACAGATGAAGAAGGAAAAGCTATGGGTTCTATAAAATATCAATATGTAAAAAAATATTTTCCATGGGAAGTCGTCAGGAATATTGATGATCTCTGGGTTCAGGCTAGAGATCCTCTAACTGATGACTTATGTTTTCTTTTCAGGCCGATTCTATCACCTAAGAGAGCAGCAATTACAAAAGAAGCTGTATTGGGTTACAATAATCCCACAGAAAAGAAGGTCGTGGCTAAAGTTGAAAAAAATGTACATGGCATGATACTCAAAGCTGATTCAGCTTTTATCTTGTTTGAGGTTTATTTAGAGGAAGAGGGTAAAAAAAGTAAATTCTATATTCCAAAAAATAAAGTTTTTGGCATTTATCCTAATGAAATCATCAATTGAGTGGTTTGAAAAAACGCTTATTTTCTGATATAATCCTAACCTGAAGCGATACATAACTCACCATTAAAGGAAGCGGGATCGGTCGACTTTTTATTGTTAATTTAATAAAAGGGGAAACTAATGATTTTTTCTAAATTCCTAAACGCTACAAACTGGCATAAGCGTCCATATACTGAAATTCTTGATGAAGTCAGGGAGATTACAGATTATTTAGATCAAAATAGTAATTTTAGACAAGTATGGTTGAGTGAACATCACCTACAAACTACAAATAATTGGACAATGGAGTGCATACCCAATCCAATTTTACTGGGCTCAGATCTTGCAGCCCGCACAAAAAATATTCGCATCGGATTAGCCGCAGCTATCGCAACCTTTTGGAATCCTCTTAGATTAGCCGAAGATGTCGCGCTTTTAGATAACTTGTCATCAGGCAGGTTAGATGTTGGTCTTGGTCGAGGTGTATTTGGAAAAGAAGCTATCCACATGAACATTGAGGCCGATTTAAAAGATCAGCCAAAAAACTTTCGATTATTTGTTGAAACGTTAGACATATTAAAGAAGGCTTGGACGCAAGAATACTTTTCTCATAAAGGTGAATTCTATGAGTACCCAGCTCCAGAATTTAAATATTCCAATCCACTGTTGAATGAAACATCAGATGTTGTTGACCCGGAAACAAATGTCTTAAAGAAAATTAGTATAGTTCCAAAACCGTTTCAAAAAAATCTTCCTTTATGGCAAGTAGTTGATAGTCCTAGTTCAATTGAATTTGCTGCAAAGAATGGTCTTAATTGTTTGATGTGGCTACCAACAATTGCTTCCTTGAAGTCACGCTTTGAGATTTATGCAAATGCTAAATCTGAGGTCGAAAAGAGAGATGTTCCTATGGGTGAGGGAATTGCATTGGTTCGAGATTGCTTTATTGCCGATACAATGGAAGAAGCTAAAGAATTAGCGGGTGAGCATTTTTTAAGATATTTAGTTTCTGTTTGTGGTGGAGGCAGAGGAGTAGGTATCTTTGCTAACCCTGGTGAGGAATTGCCAAAAACAGATAATCCAATTGATCTGTTAACATACGATTGGATCCATCCAAGAAACCAATTAGTAGGTACAGCTGAATTTGTAATCGATAAAATTCACGAACTAAAGTCAGAATTAAATCTTCAGCAGTTGGCAATATGGTCAAATCCTCCTGGAATGCCTCACAACGCAGCGATGAAATCATTAAAATTATTTAATGAAAAAGTGGCTCCTCAATTTAGTGATGATAATTTAATTAAGAAAGTTTCTTAGTGTCTTCAAAAAAAATGACTGGCGGCGAAGCCGTTGTTGAAACTTTATTGGTAAATGAAGTTGAAGTGATTACAGGGCTGATTGGCTCATCGACACTTGAGATCTTGGATGGTCTTTACAATAACGCTGATAAAATCAGATATATAGGTTGCAGACATGAGAGCAATGGGATGATCATGATGGATGCATATGCCAGGTATACTGGGAAAAATGGAGTATTTCTAAGTGGCCAAGCAGGTCCGGGTGTCAGCAACACAGTGACTGCGATGGCTCAGGCAAAAGCTGCTTTTTCGCCAGTTGTTAACCTTGCTGGCGCAATTGCATCAGATCACAAAGGTAAGGATGCTTTTCAGGAAATAGACCAGGTCAGTTTGATGCAAGCGGTATCTAAAAAAGTTTTTGAAGTAAAAGAGGTTGAGTCAATACCAGAAGTTTTAAATGAAGCGATGCAAACAGCACTGACACCTCGCTGTGGCCCTGTTCATGTAGATATGCCTAGAGATGTTTTAGGTAAATCAGCTGAATTTAATCAGCCTACGAAATTTAAATCTATATCAACTTTAGCTTCCAAAGAGGAAAATTTAAAAAAAGCTGTAAAGCTTTTAAGTGAAGCACATAAACCTGTAATTCTAGTTGGGGCAGGAGTAAAGAATTATGGAACAACTGCAGCAGATAGTGTTTTAAAGTTAGCTGAACTTCTCAATGCTCCATGTACCACTTCTCCAGGACATGGTGATGCAATTCCATATAGTCATTCGTTAAACGCAGGATCAGCTGGCCCCCGTGGATCAGGGTTAGGAACAAAACTTTTAAGAGAGGCGGATGTCATTCTAGTTTTAGGAAGTCGATTAGGTTTTAATACAACGTTCTATTCTTACGACAACCTAAATGAAAAAGCTTCAATTATACAATGTGAAATAGATCTGAATTCGATTGGTCGATATTTTCCTGTTGAAGTAGGCATACATGCTGATGCTAAAACTGTGAGTGATGAACTTTGTAAAATGCTTGAAACTCATAAGTCGAAAAAAGAAGTACAGGATTGGTTAGATCAATTCAAAGACAATAGAAAAAATTATTTTGAGAAAAGAGATGCTAATGCTGACACTGAAAGTGTGCCAATTTTACCTTCAGGATTATTTAAAGAATTAAGAGGAGCCTTGCCAGAGGATTGTGTCGTAACTTTGGATGCAGGTACAATGTGTCTCCAGTTAACTGATGCACTTCAATATCATCAACCAAAGAGTTTGTTTTCGCCACTTGATTTTGGGTTGGTTGGATTTTCTTATCCCGCTGGATTAGGGATAAAACTTGCAGCCCCCGAGAGACCGGTAGTTTCATTTCATGGAGATGGTGGCATGTCCATGGTTATCCCAGAGCTTTCAACTGCAATCGAAAATAATATTAATACTGTTGTATGCGTCATGAATAATGGTACATGGGGCGCTGAAGCAGCTTACCAAAAAGATTTTTTTGAGGGACGTTTTATTGGCGCTCATATCACTACACCTGAGTTTGATAAAGTTGCTGAATTGTATGGATGTAAGGGCATAAAGGTTGAAAAAGCAAGAGAAATTGGAGATGCTATTAAAGCTGGAATTGAGGGTGACTGCCCAACAGTAATCGATGTTCAATGTTCCCCTGATGCACTATATTCATTCAGGCAGGACTCATTTAAACATAAAGTAAAACAGTAGGATCATATTATGACACTTGAAATCAGAAAGATGTGTAAGTTTGTTGATACAACATATGTTGAAGATTTTAAAAAATGTGATGAACCTGTAGTTTTAGTATCTGTTGCAGCAGTAATTGCAAACCCATGGGTTGACCAAGGGTATGTAGAAGACCTGAAGCCCACAATTTTAGAGATAGCCCCAAAGCTTGGTGATTTTTTAGTTGGTGAGTTATTAGATGAAATCGGATCTCCAGAAAAAGTCTTAGCTTACGGCAAGGCGAGCATGACCGGGATGCGTGGAAGCATACAACATGCAAGCGCACTGATTCATACATTACATTTTGGCAATAAATTTCGAGATGCAGTTGGCGGAACATCCTATCTTTCATTTACCAATGTACGTGGACTTGCAGCTTCAAAAATATCAATTCCTATGATGCACAAAACAGACCCCGGTTTGAGACAATTTTATTTAACTCATGAGTTTACCATTCATGATGCTCCTGGTCCTGCTGAATTAGTTATAGCAATTGGTGCAAGTACTACTCCTCAAGCTCATCATCGTATCGGAAACCGCTATGAGGATGAAAAGGAAATGGGACTGAAATAATATTCATGTCATTTCGTGAAGGACTTGACGATCAAGGTACATATTATCAACTTAATGAAGTTGCTGGCACTACTCCCATAGTATTTATTCATGGGGTTGGTTTAAGTTCAGAAATATGGAAACCCCAAAGAGATTTTTTTAAAAATCATTCAACAATTGCATACGACTTATATGGTCATGGAAGAACCACGACTGCTGATGAAATTAACTTCGATAAATTTTCCAATCAAATTGATGGCCTCATGCAATACTTAAAATATCCTTCATGCCATTTAATAGGCTTCTCTTTAGGTGGGTTAATAGCTGCTCACTATGCTTCAACGAGATCAAAGAAGATCAATAAATTAATTTTATTTGGTACCATCTATGGTCGAAGTGCCGAACAACAGCAAGAAGCTATCAAAAGGTATGAAAATGTTACTACAGAATATTTTGATATCCCTAAACAATTAAGTCGATGGTTTAATGAGGATTATCTTGAAAAAAATCCTCATGAGAGGCAATTGATTGCAACAATTTTAGAAAACAATGATCATCAAGAGTTCTTAAAATCTTATAAATTGTTCTCTCATTTTCAAGATAGTATGGTTTTGTTTAATAAAATTTCAGCTCCTACATTAATTGTAACTGGTGAGAATGAGGTGGGATCAACGCCTGAAATGTCGAAAAAGATTGGGGAAATAGTTAAAAATAGTAAGGTAGAGATCATTCCTGATGGCAAACATATGTGTGGCATGGAGTGCGCAGACAAGGTTAATCAAGTATTTGGAAACTTTTTAGATGAAAACTAATAATATTCAAAATTATCAAATGTTCATCGATGGCCAATGGACTGAAGCAGAAAACAATCAAAGATTCGAAAGTACTAATCCTGAGAACAATAAACCTTGGTCTTCATTTCCAGATGCAACAGTTAATGATGTCAATAACGCAGTTGGTGCCGCTAAAAATGCATTTAAGTCGTGGTCAGCAAGTGATGTAAAAATTAGAGCTCAATATCTCCGGGCAATAGGGGATCAACTTAAGAATAACGCTGAACATATTGGAAAAATAGAAACAATTGATAGCGGCAAACTATTGAAGGAAACAAAATTTCAAGCTGAATATATGAAAGATTATTTTTACTATTATGCAGAGCTCGCTGAGAAAATGGAAAATACAAAAATTATTTCTGACATAGATAAGCCTAATATGGAAGTTATTGAAGTAAGTGAACCAATAGGTGTTATTGCCTGTATCATTCCATGGAATTCACAAATGTTTTTAACAGCGACTAAAGTTGCGCCTGCACTGGCTGCAGGAAATACAGTGGTGATAAAATCATCAGAACTTGCTCCAGCACCTTTAGCTGAATTTGTAAAATTAACAGAACAAGTAAAATTGCCAAAAGGTGTTATAAATCTAGTAAGTGGAGGAGCAGAAGTTGGAAAAAATTTAACATCCCATAAAGATATAGGCAAAGTGCTTTTTACAGGTGGAACTGAAACAGGATCTCATGTAATAAGAAATACAGCTGAAAATTTTGCACAGATAACCCTTGAACTTGGAGGGAAATCGCCAGTTATTGTATTTGCAGACGCAGATATAGAGAATGCATTAAATAATATTACGACTGCTATCTTTTCCGGAAATGGCTGCAGCTGTATTGCTGGTTCAGTATTGATTCTGCATGATAAAATTTATGATGGATTTCTTCATCAATTAAAAAATAGAGCTGAGAGTATTAAATTGGGTTCACCGCTTGAAGCGGAAACTCAAATGGGTCCCTTAAATAATCTCAAACAAGTAGAGTTCATAGAAAAAAACATTGAGTTATCGATTAAACAAGGAGCTAAAATATTATGTGGTGGAAAGCGGGAAAATAATTGTTATTTCCCGCCGACAATTATTGAATGTCCGGATAAAACAATCAATACAGCTAACACAGAACTTTTTGGACCAGTTCTCTCTGTGATCAGATTTAGTTCTGAAGAAGAGGCCATAAATTTAGCAAATGATAATCGCTATGGTCTTTCGTCGGGCGTGTTCAGTGAAAATAAAGAAATATGTGAGAGAGTGAGCAAAAAGATTGAAGCTGGTATTTGTTTTACAAATTGTTATAGGTTTATTTCATACGCTGCAAGTTTTGGCGGTAGAAAAAATAGTGGCTATGGACGAGAGAGTGGAGCTGAAGCAATAAGAGATATGCAATTAAGAAAAACTATCTGGACCTCAACTGCAAGAGTAACAGAAGACCCATTTAAGATCAGATAAGTACTTTTATTATGTCTAGTAAACTTGAACAAGATATCTCAAAACTTGATTATTTATTCAATCAAATAAAAGAACCAATAGTTTGTGTTAAATGCTCAGATGAATTGACCCAAGGCCTAACAGATGCAAAATCTATTCAAGATTATTCAAGAATCGATGTAGGTTTTACTGATCGAGGGCTTCAAATTTGGTGTCAAAGGCATCAATTAAATATTTGTCACATTAATTTTGAAGGAAAAATGCCTGAAGCAGATTTCAGGTGCTTAGAAAAAAAGAATAAATAAATAAATGAAATATATTTTTTGGGATTTAGAGACATCAACATTGAACGCAGCCTATGGATCCATTGTTCAGGCAGCTGCTATATGCACAGATGAAGACTTTAATATCATTGACCAATTTGATTTGAGAGGTCGTATGAAGAGGGAATATCCTGTTCCTTCAGCAAAAGCTTTATTAGTTAATGGTGTTTCCATTGATCAATTAAAGAATCACGAAAATTCAAACTTTAGTTTAATTGCGCAAATACAAAGCAAATTATTATCTTGGGGTGAGTGTCTTTTTATAGGATATAATTCAATTTCATTTGATGATATGCACCTAAGGCAATCTCTTTACCAATCAGCTCTACCACCTTATATCACAAATACGAATGGTAATAAAAGAGGCGATGCAATGAAACTTCTTCATTCTGCAGCAGCAGTTTATCCAAACGCTTTTGTGAGACCGCTCGATGATAATACTGGTAAAATTACTTTTAGATTAGAAAAGTTTGCTGCAGCTAATGGCATAGAACATTCAAAGGCCCATGACGCTCTATCAGATGTTGAAGCAACATTGGGAGTTTGTAAGCTTATAAAAGACCGATGTAACGATGTATGGGAAAGTTCATTAAAAACTGCATCAAAACAAGACCTCTATAAATATGTTGATCAAGAAAAAGTATTTTGTGCGAGTAGGTTCTTTAGAGGAAAAGAATATACGCACGGCCTTGCCTACATTACCAAGGATCCTTCATATGAAAATCATGTTTACTGTTTTGATTTATCAATCGACCCAGATTATGTTTTTGATTTAGATAGGGCAGAGCTTAAGAAGATGTTTAAGGGTAAAAATAAGTGTTTTCATATGATCAAAGCAAACGAACAGCCGATTTTATTAGATGAAGATTATCTCTTTAGGTCAGAAGATTATAAAGATCTTTCACCCGAAATCGTAAATGAGCGTATGAAAAAAATAAGAGGTAACAAAAATTTTATAGAAAAATTTACCAACCTTCTTTTAGACAAAGGTGAAGATAGAGAACTTACTCAAGACCAAACTGAAAAACCTGTTGAAGAGCAAATTTATAATGGCTTTCCTAGTTCAAAAGACAATTATTTGATGTCTGATTTTCATGCTGCTGAGTGGGATAAGAAGTATGAAATTGCCCAAAAAATAACTGACAATCGCTCAAAGGAATTTGCAAAAAGAGTAATTTACAACGAAAAACCTGAGTTTTTACCAGAACAAGAAGTTAAGAATCGCGATAAAATAATAGCTGAGAAAGTACTATCAATGGATAAATGTTCATGGAATACAATTCCAGGAGCGATGAGTGAAATTGATGATCTAAGAGAAAGTGAAGATGAAATTGATATGGATCGTTTGGAAGAAATCGATATGTATATTCAAGAACTGGATACATATCATAGGGAAAAGTTAGATGGATAATTTAACAGGTCTTGTTCTATTTAGTTGTGGTCTAATCATTGGTGCAGCAATTACTTATTTTTTATTGCAACGGAAAAAATCAGATGATGATAATGATAAAAGTCTATCTGATGTAAAAGAAATGGTTAGAGACCTCAGTAATCAAATTTCCCTAAAAGAAGGAAAAGATGAGGAGCGCTATGATTTAATTAACAAGCTTACAGCAGCATTTACGGGAGGTTCAAAGAAGCAAGGAATTGCAGGAGAGATTTTATTATTGAACATCTTACAGCAGTCAGGTTTTAGAGAAGGCAAAGATTTTGAAGTACAGAAGAAATATGATGATGAAATTGATGGAGAGTTCAAAAAAAAATATCCAGATATTATTTTACATTTACCTGATGATAGAGATTTGGTTATTGACTCAAAAATATCACTGAGTGCATGGCAAGATTATTGTAATGCAGACGATGAAACTACTAAGATTGATGCACACAAAAGACATATTCAATCAATACGAACACATATTAAGAAACTAAGTGAGGCAAATTATCAAAAAATTTATGAAATTAAAACACTTGATGCAGTGGTGATGTTTATGCCTTATGAAAGTGCTTTTGAGTCAATGTTGGATAAAGTTGAAGAGGTAATTCTTGAAGCTAATAAATTTAAAATTATTTTAGCAAGCCCTTCAACATTGATCTCAGTACTGAAAATAATTGATAACATGTGGTCGATTAATGAGAGAAATAGGAATGCCGATTCTATTGCAAGTGCTGCATTAGAAATTTATGCGCAAGTTGAAAAAGTTTATTCTGCCTTCGAAAATGCTGGATATGAACTTAATAAATCCATGGGTTCAATTGAGACAGCTAAATCAAGATTGAGAGATGGAAAGGGGAGCTTGGTATCCAGAGTTAAGAAAATGCTCAAATTAGGTGGCTTGAAACCAGATAAGGAAATTCCTGACTTTGAAGAAAATGAAGTTACAAAAATAAAAAAAATTAAGTAAATTCAATAGTTTAATAACGTTTTTAGCGGTCTTTAACCTTGACTTTAGGCCTCTCCGTACTTACATTACAACCAACTTAAGAAAGGAATCACTATGGCTACGAAAAATATTACAGACGCAACTTTTGAGGATGAAGTTTTAAAATCTGATAAACCTGTTGTACTCGATTTTTGGGCGCCTTGGTGCGGTCCTTGTAAAATGATTGGTCCATCATTAGAAGAAATCTCAGATGAAATGGCTGATAAGATTACTGTTGCTAAAGTTAACATTGATGAGAATCCAGAAACGCCAACTAAATATGGTGTAAGAGGAATCCCAACAATGCTTGTATTTAAAAATGGTGAAGCTGCAGCAACTAAAGTTGGAGCTGTATCAAAGACAGCTATTGTTGAATGGATTGAAGATTCAATCGCTTAATTAACTTCTAAAACTTTTCCGGCAAGATAGAGAGAACCGCAAATTAATATGCGCGCATTCTCATTCGCTTCATTAATACTTTTTACTGCTTCAGAAATTGAACTTGAAGTTGCAACTTTGGCACATTGATCTTCTAGTTTATTTTTGAGTTCATCTGCTGGGATCGCATTTTCCTCACTCGGAATCGTTATTGTTGTAATTGAAAAGCAATTGCTAAATTGTCTGATATAGGCAGCAGGATCTTTTGTATTAATCATTCCAATAATGATGCATAACTTTTTTTCTGGTAAATTCTTGAGTGTCTTATTCAAATTAAATGCAGCATCAACATTATGTGATCCATCTAAGTAAAGTTCATTTGATGGTTTCATTTTTGAACATAAATTACCATTTTCTATTTTTTGCATTCGGCCTGGGAAATAAATAGATTTATGTCTTTGGTCTTTTAAGAATTCTCTTACTTCTATGTTTGGTAACTGAGATATTGCAGCAATTGCAAGCCCAATATTTTTCTTTTGAAATTCATTTTGGTCATCGAAATTAGAAAATTCTATTGTACTTGTACTGTCTTCATAAATGAGGGAGCCATTTTGTTCTGCTATGTTCCAGTGTATTCCATGTACAAAAACAGGAGCCCCATTATGCTCCGCTTGATTTATCAACATCTCTTTTGCTTCTGTATAGGGTTGATACCCAATAATTGTTGGAGTCTTAGGTTTAATAATACCAGATTTTTCAAATGCAATTTTCTCAATACTACTTCCAAGAAAATCTTGGTGATCATAGGATATTGAGGAAATTATTGAGATTAATGGGTCTATTACATTACTGCTATCAAGTCTTCCGCCAAGCCCTACCTCTAGCAGAGTATAGTCAGTGTGCGATCTTGATGCCGCCTCAAAAAATGCTCCAGAAGTACTTTCAAAAAATGTTATTTCTGAACCTTCATTTATGTTTTTAATTTTGTTTAAAAGATTAAATAAGTCATCATTTGTTATTTGTTTATCATTTAATTGAAAACGTTCATTAAATCTGACCAGATGAGGAGATATGTAGGCATTGGTAGACTTATTATTGTATCTGAGTATTTCTTGGATAAATCTTAGTGTAGAATATTTTCCATTAGTACCTGCTATATGCAATATATTGTTAATTTTGTTTTGTGGATTTCCTAACTTATTTAAAAGTATTTTAATTCGATCTAAAGAAAGATCGATTTTCTTAGGGTGTAGTTTTAATAATTCTTCTAAAAGATTATCGATTTGAACATTAGAGATACTCAATTAAGCAACTCGTTTTAATAACAGTGAAATAATTTGAGATAATTTATTTTTTAAATCTTTTCTATGTACTACTTGATCTATAAATCCATGATCAAGCAAATATTCAGATCGCTGGAAACCATCAGGAAGAGTTTCGCCAACAGTATTAGATATAACTCTAGGTCCAGCAAAACAAATTAGTGCATTCGGTTCAGCTAATGTAACAGATCCAAGGGATCCAAATGAAGCAGTTACCCCGCCACTTGTTGGGTTAGTATTCACTACGATGTAAGGTAATTTAGCGTCCTTAACCATTTGACAAGCAATGGTTGTTTTTGGAAGTGACTGAAGTGAGTGCTGATTTTCATCCATTCTTGCTCCGCCTGAGCAGGTAAAAACAATTAATGGTGTATGATTTGTCACTGATTGCTCTGCAGCTTTTATCATGGCTTCTGCTGCGGAAGCCCCAACGGAGCCCCCCATGAAATGAAAATTCTGAGCAGCAATTGTTACATTCATATTATCTATCTTACCAAAACCGATCAAAAAGCAATCGTCCATATCTGTTTTAGAGCGAGCCTCATTGAACCTTTCTTTGTAAGTCTTTAGGGCCTTGAAATTTAATGGGTCACTAAAACCTGAGGGATATTTTATTTCTTCAAAAACTCCGCCATCAAAGAGACCTTTAAACCTAGCACGGGGATGGATTTGCAAATGCTCGTCGCAATTGGGACATACAAATAATGTTGATTCTAGATCACTTGAATAGAGCATAGTTTGGCACTGAGGACATTTAATCCAGGAATTTTCAGCGATATCTAAACTTTTTTTCTTACGTGGGAAAACTTTTGATATTGTTCTTGTAAGCCAATTCATGATTTTAATTTATTTGTAAGTTTTTTAACCATTGCACCAATATTGGTAGCTGGATTCTGTCCCTCACTCACTGACTTAGATATTTCCCTGCAAAGAGCGGATCCTACTACACAAGCGTCAGTGTCTTTAAACTCTCCAATTGTTTCTTCAGTGATCCCAAATCCAATAATACATTTCTTCTCAGGTGCTATTGTCTTAATTAAATTAAACCTGTCCTTGATTTCACGTGGACTCACTTTTAATTTTTGTCCAGTGGTTGATAACATAGAAATATAATAAACAACATCATGAGCATCGTTCAAAATTAATTTTAACCTCTTCTCATTTGTTGTGGGACAAAGTAGTTGAATGAAATCTATATTATTGTTTTTACATTTAGCTGCAAAATTAAGGTTAAGAGGCCATGGCCAATCCACACAAATAATTCCTGCCACCTTGCTCTCTACACACTTGCTTAAAAAACTATCTTCACCGTATGACATTATTTTATTTTGATAGGTCATTATGATTACATTCGTATCAAATTCATTTCTTAATGTTTTAATTATATCAAATACATCGTCTGTTTTTATACCGTTAGAAAGTGCTCTGTATGTACCATCTTGAATTGCACCTCCATCACCAATGTTTGCACCATGGCCCAGTCCACATTCAATAACATCAGCTCCTGATCGGGCTATTTCCCTGAAAATTTCAAGAGAAGTTTCTTTGTTTGGATCTCCGCCAACTGTATAGGTCAAGAAAGCTACATTATTTTGATTAAAAGCATTTAATAACGGTGAGCTGGTCATATCTTATATCCTAAACGTTCAGCTATTATTCTAGAATCTTTTGCGGAGTCTCCGCACGAGTCGACTACAATGACTGTGTCCTTATTTAAAGATGGAGCAATTTTTATTGCTTCAGCAAAGGCATGAGAAGGTTCTAGAGAGGGACTTACAAAACCTTCCATTCTACTTACCAATTGAAAAGCACTAATCGCTTCCTCATCAGTTGCAGAAGTATATCTTGCTCTACCAGACTCTTTAAGAAAACAGTGCAGCGGTGAAACACCTGGATAGTCTAATCCTGCGCTAATAGACGCTGTTTCTTCAATCTCTCCTTGATTATCTTGAATTACATATTGTGTTGCTCCGTGAAGAACGCCTAAAGGAGAATTATTAGTAAGAGGGGCTGCATGCATTGAGGACCCTTCAGGCCCACCAGCTTCTACTCCAATTAATTCAACATTATCATGATCTATCCATTCATTCCAAAACCCAGCTGCAGAGGATCCTCCTCCAACACAATTAATCAGTTTCATGTCTTTAGGGATCTCTCCAAACTCATCAATCACCTGTTTTTTCATTTCTCGAGAGATTTGCGCAGTAGACCATGCACATATTTTTACGAATATTGTTGGTCCAACCGTGCTGCCTACACACATATGCGCTTGCTCGTTTTCACTAGTCCACCATCTCATACATTCAGAAACAGCATCCACAAGTGTTTGAGATCCTGAGTCAACAGGAATAACTTCTGCTCCATAACTTCTCATTGAAAATACGTTAATGGATTGTCGCTCGATATCTTTAGAGCCCATAAATATTTTACATTTCAAATTAAATTTGGCAGCAGCCATACTCAACATTTTCCCTGCATAACCCGCACCTGTATCTCCTCCGATATAAGTTTTTCCTAATCTCTTACAAATAAGACTATGAACTACTGCATTATATGCTTTATGCGCACCACCAGTAGCTTTTGAAACAAGCTTGCAATAAATTTGTGCACCTCCAAGGTGCTCAGTAAGATTTTCTAGTTTTATAAAAGGAGTTGGAGCTCCTATAAAGTTTTTAAAATAAAAATCTCTCTCTGCAATGAAGGTTTTATCAGTTCTTAGTTTTTCAAACTCTTTAGTTAATTCTTCAATTGGATGATTTAAACTTTCTGCAATCTGATTTCCTCCAAACTTTCCTCCCCAATAACCGTTTTCATCATGCTGATCAATAAGTGGAATACCCTTTTGTAATTCGATCATATAATATTTTTTGCTTTATTAATAAACTCAGTAATTAATTGTTTATCTTTTATACCCTCTGAATCCTCAACACCAGAACTAACATCAAAATAACTAGTCTTTTTAAGGTTTATAGCTGAGATTATATTGTCTTTATTAAGCCCTCCTGACAGAAAAAAGTTCTTAGTTGTCGATAAGTTCTCAATTATCTTCCAATCAAATTTATTTCCAGTTCCTCCTTGAATATTCGCTTGAGGAGGTGAATCAAGTAAGAAATATTCTACAAATGGCTCGTATTTAACTAATTCATTTATGTCTTTTGAGGAAGAAATTCCAAAGGCTTTAATGATCTTAAAATTGTACTTTAATTTTATTCTTTCCACCATTTCATAAGTTTCTTGGCCGTGCAACTGAATATATTGAAATCCAATTCTCAATAAATCATCTAATAACTTATCATCAGGATTAACTGTGACAGCTACAGGTATGGTTAAATCTTTTATTACAGATAAAATTTTCTCACAATTCTCAATAGCAATGTTTCTATGGGATTTTTGATAAAAAATAAATCCTATAAAGCTTGCACCAGAATTAATTGCGTGTTCTGCAATTTCTTGATTTTTTACACCACAAATTTTAATTTGGAGATCACTCACATTATTTCTGAATAAATATTTTCAGCTGCTTTAGCAGGATCTTTGGAGCCTGTTATTGGCCTGCCTATAACTAAGACATCGGCCCCAGCATCAATAGCTTCCTTTGCTGAAAGTATTCTTTTTTGGTCATTTGATGCATTCTCTTTACTTCTAATTCCTGGAGAAATTATCTGTAGTTTGTTTCCATAATTATTTTTTACCTCAGAAATTTCTAAAGGACTACAAACAATTCCATCCATTTCACAGTTGACTGCAAGTTGAGTTAGCTGCTTAACATTCCCTCTAACTGTTTTTTCAATACCAATTTCTGATATGCTTGCATCATTAAAACTCGTCAGCATGGTTACTCCAATCAATTTAGTTCTGCTATTAAGTTCGTTTTTTGTCTCTACACATTCAATAAGCATTTCTGAACCTCCTGAAAGATGCAAAGTGGTGTACAGTGGATCAAATGCTAATATATTATGCAGAGCTTGTTTAGCGGTGTTAGGTATATCGTAAAGCTTTAAGTCAACAAAAAGTGGAAGTTCATACTTTTTTATTTTCTCAAGCCCAAAAAAACCACAAGATGTAAAAAATTCTAAACCTAATTTTATACCACCTATATGAGGATAAATTTGGTCAACTAATGCTACCGCTTTATCAATATCACTTGTATCGATAGCACAAAAAATAGGATTATTAGTCAAAACAAAATTATAGGTTAATCGCCATCTACTTGAACAGAAGTACTGTTTTTTGAATTTAATTTTAGCCTTAATTCTTTTCCTGTCTTAAATCTTGGAATAAACTTTTCCTCAACTTGAACTGCTTCACCAGTCCTTGGATTTCTCCCTGTTCTCTCTTTTCTGTGTTGAACTGAGAATGCACCGAATCCTCTCAACTCTACTCTCTTTCCCTCTGCTAAGGACTGAGTAATTTCATTAAAAATTGTATTAACAATTCTTTCTACATCTCTAATAAAAAGGTGAGGATTAGATTCAGTGATATTTTGAATAAGTTTTGATTTTATCAAGCTCATATAATAATTATATGTTATTGAGTATTAATGTAAATGGTTGAATGTAAAGAATATTTAGTCTTCTTTTTTATCTCTGCCTAAAGCCTTGCCTAAAATGGCACCTAATGAAGCCCCTGAGTCTTTCGAGCCATACTTTTCCATTGCTTCACGTTCAGTAGTTTCTTCCATAGCACGCACCGATAAACTTATTTTATAACTTGAGTGATCGATATTTGTAATTGATGCATCGAGCTTATCATTTTTTGCCCACCTGTCAGGTCGGGCATCAGATTTTCTAAGAGCCAACTCATTTCTTTTTATAACAGTTAATGGGCCATTTTCCCCAACACGAACCTTTAAGCCAAAATCGCCGGTTTCAACAACATTACAAGTTACAATATCACCTAGTTTCTTACCTTGTAGTTCATCAAATGGATTGCCATCAACCTCTCTAATAGAGAGAGAAACTTTGTCATTTTCATTTGTAATAATTTTAGCCTTAATACTGTCGCCCACTTTATACTTTTTTATCTCCTCTTTAGGATCTGAATCCCAAGAAAGATCTTTGCTAAATATTGCTCCATCTATCTCACCCTCAAGGTTACAGAAGAGAATACCATCCTTAATATTCGTTATATTTGTCTCCATTATGCTTCCAATTGGGTTATCTTCGTTAAATTTTTTCCATGGATTAGTTGTTAACTGCTTAATTCCAAGACTTAATCGTCTTTTTTCATGATCTATTTCCAGTATCTGACATTCTACAGCTTGGGATCTAGCATAAAGGTTTCCGGGTTTAGAATTCTGTCTTTGACTCCATGTCAGCATATCCTTATGACACAGACCTTCAACTCCATTTTCAATCTCAATGAAAATACCGTAATCAGTTACGTTAGTTACTACACCTTTAACTTTATCATCAACATTAAATTTTTCTTTAACTTGAAGCCAAGGATCATCTTCAAGTTGTTTCATGCCAACCGAAACACGATTTTTATCTGGATCAACTTTTATAATCTTTACTTTTACTTGTTGATCTATTTTAAGAACTTCAGAGGGATGACCGATCCTTTTATATGTTATATCACTACTATGAAGCAAAGAATCATATCCACCTAAATCAACAAAAGCTCCGTAATCAGTAATGGCCTTTATTTTGCCCTCGACTACATCTTCAAGTTTTAGTTGTAAGAATCTTTCTTCTCTTACTTCTTTATGCATTTCTTCTAAAACAGCTCTTCGGCTTACAACAATGTTATTTCTTTTTAGATCCATTTTTAAGATTTTGAATTTTTGTGGAACATCAATTAAATGACTAATATCTCTTACTGGCCTTGTATCAATTTGACTGCCAGGTAAAAATGCTGTAACGCCAATTTCGCATGACAATCCACCTTTTACTTTCCCTGTGATAACACCCTCAACTAGCTCGCCTGCCTCAAAAGACTTTTCAATTTCAGCCCAAATTTCTTTTGATTTAGCTTTAGAACGAGAAAGAATACAATCGCCGTTATGATTTTCTATTTTATCTAAATAGACGTCAATTTCATCACCAACTTCAAGATCTTTTTGATCTTTTCGAAATGCAAACTCTCTTTTAGAAATTCTACCCTCTACTTTTGCGCCGATATCAACTATTACAACCTCATCTTCAATTTCTGCTATTGTACCTTTAATTATAGTACCTTCTTTTAGTTTTGAATTATTAATTGATTCAGCAAGTATCGAGTCGAACTCTGTTAATGTATCGTTGTTAATAGACTCTTGATTCATAAATTTTAGACTTCTAAAATAATCTTTTTTAGTGCATTAAAAGCCTGTTCTATATCAATATAACTGGTATCTAGCAACACTGAATTTGACGCTGGCATTAAGGGGGCTATTTTTCTTGTTAAATCGTTTTTATCTCGAGCATTAATTTCACTTAAAATCGTTTTATACCTTGCTTTTTTACCATTTTTTACGATTTGTTCGTATCTTCTTTTAGCTCTTATCTTGGCGTCTGCCCACAAAAATATTTTGTAATCTGCATTAGGAAAAATGACTGTTGCAATATCTCTTCCTTCAATAATAGAAAATTTACTTCGATTACAGTAATTTTTTGGAAATTCTCTTTGGAACTTGATAAGCTTGTTTCTAAGTTCTTTCTTTGCTGAAATTAGTGAAGATAGTGTATCAACTTCACTTGAATAAAGATTCCCTGATTCTAAATTGTTCAATTCTAGAGAAGAAACACATTTTAAAATATCTTTAATATTATTTGGATCAACTTTTTTTTTGATTATTTCAAAAGCAATTGCTCTATATAATCTGCCGCTGAATAAAATTGGTGAATTATACTTTTTTGATAATTTTTTTGCTAGTGTTGACTTTCCTACTGAGGCAGGACCATCTATGGCAATAATTTTTACCATTAATTATACTCAGCTAACTCGTTAAGATGATTTTTGAAATTTGGATAGCTTATTGATATACACGACTCATTATCAATAACTAGTTTATTGTCATATAGTAAACTTAAGATTGCAAATGACATTGCTATTCGATGGTCACCGTATGTCTTGATTCTTTTTTCTTTAGTGATTTTTATTTTTTTTGATCCCTCAATATATATATTATCGCTTTTGCAAGTCACTTTAAATCCAACTTTCGAAAGATTGCTAGTTATACTTTTTATTCTATCACTTTCTTTGTGTCTAAGCTCTGACAACCCTCTCATAATTGTCAAACCCTTTGCTTGAGATGCTGCAATAGAGAGTATTGGATATTCATCTATCAAATAAGGAGATAAAGATGATTTAATTTTAACTCCCTTAAGTATACTATGCGACACCTTAATCTCACCCACATCTTCACCTGCCGTAGTTTTAGTTTTTTTTATTTTAATTTTACCACCCATGTTCTTAAGAACTTCGATAAAAGCAATTCTAGTTTTATTTAGAGCTATATTCTTAAGAATGATTTCAGATTTTGGAATGATTAGAGCACCTACTATAAAAAAAGCTGCACTAGAAGGATCACTTGCTATAGAAATATTTTTTGGTTTTATTTCATAAGGACCATTAAGTTCAATTGATGTTGAATTTTTATTTAGAATCTTTTTCTTATATTTTATTTTTAGATAACTCATTAGCCTTTCTGTATGGTCACGTGTATTTCTTCTTTCAATTACTGTAGTCTTACCCCTTAAATTTAGAGCTGAAAGTAATAAGGCAGATTTTACTTGTGCCGAAGCTTTTTGCATGACATGTTTCATAGGAACTAAATTTACATCTCCATCAATATGTAGTGGCAAAAAGTCTTTGTTAGTAAGTACAATTTCTGCACCCATTTTTTCTAAGAATATTGATAGCCTCGACATTGAACGATTACTCAATGAATGATCGCCAATAAAGGTACATCTTATTGGATTTGAAGATACTGCTCCCATCATTAAACGAGAAGTTGTCCCACTATTACCGCAGTCAAGAGCATGAGAGGGTTGTATGTAACCTCCAGTTCCATTACCTTTTACAATCCAATTATTTTGTTTTTTATAAATTTTAATACCTAACTCTCTGAGAATATTAAGTGTTCGCATAACATC
The DNA here is from genome assembly GCA_902518415.1 of uncultured Pelagibacteraceae bacterium. Classification (GTDB taxonomy): domain Bacteria; phylum Pseudomonadota; class Alphaproteobacteria; order Pelagibacterales; family AG-422-B15; genus CACNXQ01. Next base: position 29,341 of record CABYGA010000001.1, read on the forward strand.
ATCTGACTCTAGTAAATTTGATATTTTTACCTGTCCTGTGCATAGGGACGCAAAAATTAGAGCTCTGTGTGAAATAGACTTATCTCCAGATATTTTGATGGAACCTTTTAATTTAAGCACTTTTTATATTGTCAATTTAATAAGTTAGGGTATTGTTGAATATTACTGTATTTTATTTAAATTGCCAAAATTTTAACCATTAAATTAATTAGAGATCAAATATGCCAAAACCAGAGTTTGGAAAAAAAGTAATTTGTAATAACTGTGAAGCAAAATTTTATGATCTTAATCGAAAGCCCGCTATCTGCCCACATTGTGGCACCGAATATGTAGAGCCAACTAATGAAGTCCTAACAACATCTGCCAAACAAGTATTTGTAGATCAAGTAGATATAGTTACTGATGATAATCTAGTTGGAAGTGATGCTACTGAGTCAATCGCTGAAGATGCTGAAATTGAACTTGAAGAGCAAATAGATGACGACACTATTAGTCTTGAAGACTCTGAAGCAGAAGACGGAGAAATTTCCAGTGATGTTGATATAGAATTAGACGGCAGTGAATCTACAGAAGACATTGATAGGGAATAATTGGGGGCTGTAGCTCAGCTGGGAGAGCATCAGCATGGCATGTTGAGGGTCACCGGTTCGATCCCGGTCAGCTCCACCATTAATATTTGAATGCGTCCCCTAGGTAAAACTTCCTTGCCTCTTTGTTGCCAAGAATTTTATCACTGGTTCCATGAGCAATAATTTCACCATTAAAAAGAAGGTAACTGTAATCGCTAATATCAAGTACTTCTCTAACTTGGTGATCAGTAATTATAACTGATATCCCTTTTTTCTTTAGTCTATTAATTTCAGATTTAATATCATTAATTGAGATTGGATCTAGAGCAGAAAAAGGTTCATCAAATAAAACATATGAAGGATTTGTACCAAGTAGTCTGGCACATTCACATTTACGTCTCTCCCCACCAGACAATTGATGAGGCATAGCATTTCTCAAGTGAGTTAAATTAAATTCTGCCAATAACTCTTCAAGTCTGTTTACTCTTTGATCAAGGTTAAGATTAGTGGTTTCTAAAATAGCCATTATATTGTCTTCAACACTCAACCCTCTAAAGATACTTGGTTGTTGAGGCAAATAACCTAACCCTGCCTGCGCTCTTTTCCACATAGGCAGTGTTGTAATATCATTATTGTTTAATTTAATCTCACCACTATCACAAACTATAAGTCCCATTATACAATATAATGCAGTACTCTTACCAGCACCATTTGGTCCAAGTAGGCCAATAACTTTTCCCTTTTCAACTTTAAGAGAAATGTCCCTTACTATTTGCTTCCCAGAAAGTGATTTTCTTAAGTTATTAACTTCAAGCCCAGTATTTGATGAAATTAATTTTGGTTTTGTAGTCATCTAATTTTTATCTTTAGCAATTATTAATGCCTCTACTCTTTTAGTAGATTCACTTTTCATAATACTTGATGAGCTCTCTAAATCTACAACTATTTCATCACATAATATAATATTTCCATCTTGTTCCACTTTAACCTCACCAATAACAATTAATGATTTATTATTTGGATTATATTTGGCTCTATTTCCATTAATGGATAGTTCATCTCTTAATATTCTTACATTATTAAGCGCATCAATTTCTTCAATTGTTTCTTCATCTTCACTGGAAGTAACAATTAATTTATCTGACCAGATTTGTAAGTTATTTTCAATTGCATGAACGTTACCTGAAAAAATTGAAATATTATCAGTTCTCATAATTTCTAATTTATCAGAGACTATTTTTATTTGCTTTGCATTGGCGTTAAAAGAGAAGGGAAAAAATAATAAAATAAGAATTAAACTTTTAATCATAAATTAGTCAATCACATATAAAGTACTTACGTTTCCCTGGTAAATAATATGGTTAAAATTATTTTTCATTTTTGATTCATCGGCCGTTATAATGCTGCTTTCTTTAATATGTTTAATATTTTTATTAAATTCAATTAGATCATCATTAATTAAAAATAATGCATAATCTGATTGAAATTTGTCACTTTCATCAGAGTAAAAATTGATTTCTCCACTTAGCTCTATAAAATCTTCTAATTGATTAAAGTTCCCCTTTTTAGCATTTAAGTATATCCAAGTGCCAGAATCAGTTCTTAATTTTCCTTCGACATTGAATAATTCTAAATTGTCTTCTTTCTGGACTCCTCTAGATGCTTTGATTTCATAAAGCCTATTATCAAGTCCTTTTTCAGAAAATCTAGGATTATCTATTTCAATTTCTAAGCTTTCGTTAGAAAAAGATTTTGACTGGCATAGAGTCATTAACAAAATAAAAACAACTATAAATTTTGCATAACTATCGATTAACTTAGTTAACATATCGAATGCAGTCATGAATATGGATAATACCAATTGGTTTTTTTTCTTTAAAATTATTAACAACAAATAAACATGTAATTTTATTTGAGTTCATTTTTTGTAGTGTATTAATCACTAATTCATCCTTACATATAAGCATTGGATTGGGGGACATAATTTCTTTAACATTTACATCTAGGAGAGCCTTTTTTATATGCCTTCTTAAATCTCCATCGGTAATGATTCCAATAAGTGTATTCTTTTTATTCTTTACAGCTACATGACCAAGAGATTTTTTTGTCATTTCAATTATAACAGACTCCATTGATGCGTTTTCTTTAACAATAGGCATCTTTTTTCCAGTATGCATTATATCTTCAACTTGCAGCATATTCGCACCCAAGGCCCCTCCTGGATGAATTTTTTTGTAATCAGAAAGCTTAAAATTTTTAACTTTCATCAGAGATACACAGATTGCATCTCCTAAAATCAATGATAGCGTAGTTGAAGTTGTAGGGGCAAGCCCTATTGAACATGCTTCTTTTGAATTTGGAATTAATAATGGAATATCACATGATTTATATAGAGTACTTTTTGCATTGGATGTGATTCCTATAACAAAAACTTTATTTTTTTTTGCGAAATCTAATAAAGCTCTAAATTCCTCACTCTTTCCAGAATTAGATATAATTATTATGGCATCATTTTTAGCAATTATCCCTAAATCGCCATGACTCATATCTGTTGGAGAGCAATACTGAGAGAGCGTACCCGTTGAACTCATTGTGCTTGAAATTTTACTGGCGATATGACCAGATTTTCCCACACCTGTAATTATTACCTTACCCTTAATTTTTGCTAGTTTGCTGATTGCTTTGGCAAAATCTGAATTGATTGATTTAAACAGTTTTTTAGCCCCAGATATTTCTGTTTCTATAACTGATTTTCCGTAACTTTTAATTTTATTTGTGCTCATGTCTAATATTAATTAGAGTGAGAAAAAATATCATTTTCCCAACCCCTTAAATCGAGTTCAACTCTAATTGGCAGAAATCTGATGCATGACTCGACAAGCAGTTCCCTATTTTGTCGTTTGAGAATTTCATCTAGTTTAATCTTTATTGCATGCAAGTGCATTACATCAGTTGCGGCATAATTAATTTGTTCTTTAGTTAAATCAGGATTTGACCAATCGCTTGATTGCTGTTTTTTTGAAATATCAATGTTTAGAAGTTCCTTGCATAAATCTTTATACCCATGACCTTGTGAATATGTTCGCGCAATTTTTGAACTTAGTTTTGTGCAATAAACGTTTTTAATCATTATATCTAAGTCATGCTTTATTGCAGCTAAATCATGTCTCGCATAATGAAAAATGAATGTCTTGTTGCTACTCAGTAGCTTTTTAAGATTGGGAGCGTCAAATTTTTTATCAATAAATTGAACTAAATGACAATCACCCTGTCCATCATATAGTTGTATTAGACATAAAGGATCTCTATCAGGCTGCAAACCCATCATTTCACAATCGGCAGCTATAAGATCTGAAAATTCAACACTATCTGCCAAATCGTTTTTATGTAAAATTGTTTGCATTGTATGAAAATTAACTTATTTCAGAGAAGTACATAAGGTATATTTATCAAATATGAAGCAAAAAAGAATTACTATAATTGGAGGTTCTGGTTTTTTGGCCAAATATTGCATTTCAGAATTACTAAAACTAGGACATAAATTAAAGATTATATGCAGAAATACTCATCTTGCTGGACATATAAGAATGATGGGGCCTATTGATCAACTAGATATAATTAAGGGAAATATTAATTTAAAACACACTATTGAACCTCATATAATTGGATCTGATATTGTCATTAATTTTGTAGGTATACTTAATGAATCTTCAGGGGATCAGACTTTTAATAATTGCCATGCAGTTGGACCAAAAAACATTTCAGAAATATGCTCTGAACACAAAATCGAACGTTTAATTCACTTTTCATCTATAGGCGCTGATGTTGATAGCGATGCAAAATACCAAGTATCTAAAGGAATAGGTGAAAAGAATATTTTAGATAATTTTTCACATGCAACAATAATTAGGCCATCGATTGTTTTTGGGCCTGGCGATGGATTTTTCACCTTGCAGTCAAAACTGGTAAAGCTTCTTCCAATCATTCCCTTGTTTAGCAATAACAAGTTTCAATGCGTGTATGTAAAGGATATAGCCGAGGGGCTAATCAAACTTTTAGACGATAAAGAAGCAGCAGGAAAGATCTATGAATTTGGAGGACCTGAAGTCATGACGCTTAAAGAAATTTATCAATTAATTTTAAACACATTAAAAATTAAAAGAATTATCCTTCCTCTGCCCCTTTCTTTTGCAAATGTTACCGCATTATTAATGAAATTATCTCCATCTCCTATGATTACATTTGATCAAGTCAAGATGTTAAAGAAAGACAACATAGTATCTGATACTCCATACAATCTCAGTTCGTTAGGAATAACTGCAAAATCATCAAGAGATATCATAAGTAATTATATTTCCTAATTTCTAAAGATAAATTAAGATAAGTGTTCCTATAACAATTCGGTAGACAACAAATGGTTTCATCGTATTTTTTTTCAACCATTTAAGTAAATAGTCGATTGAAATATAAGCCACAAAAAATGAGATCAAAAATCCAAAAAAGCTAGAAGAAATATTAGTACTTGTTGGTGACTCTATGAGTTTAAGAATTGGTATGGCAGAAGAAATTATAATTACTGGAATTGATAGTAAAATGGAGAGCTTTGCAGCTTCAGTTCTATTTAAACCAATTATTCTTGAACCTGAATACACAACTCCCGCTCTACTTGCCCCAGGTATAATCGCTAATATTTGAAAAAGACCAATGATGAGAGCACTTTTTATTGATAATCTCTCAATGCCTTTAGTGTTGTCATTAGTGTAACTATCAGAATAATAGAGAAGAAGTCCAAAAATTATTGTTGCTAGTCCAACAATTTTTATATTCCTTAAAATGTCAGCATAACCTGTAAGAAAAAGTAAGCCCCCAACAATCACAATAGGCAATGTTCCTACAATGAGACAGAAAGCTAAATTTTTCTCATCCTTACTTAATTTGATGCTGAATGGTAAAAGCAGAAAAACTAATACTTTAATATCTTTTCTAAAATAGATGATGACAGCCAAAAGAGAGCCCAAATGCAGACTTACATCCAACATCAGACTTTCGGGAATACTCATTATTTCAGCAGCAATTAATAAATGTCCGGAACTCGAAATAGGCAAAAACTCTGTAATACCCTGAATAATTCCTAATAGTAGTATTGGTAAAAAAGCCATAAGAATTAAAAAAATACTGTTTTACGCCATTTAGGCAAGAAAAACTTAAACTGTGTCATACTATATGACTATTATTATATATTTTAAATGTTATAAAAAGTTTATCTAAATGAGAAGAATCCAAATATGTCATGCATTGTGACATATATAAAACGTTATGCTTAAATTTACTAATTTAAATCAAGAATACCCTGAAAAAAGGTCCTCAGAAAATAGAAAAAAAGATTTTGGGGAGATTTATGAGAACTTTATAAAGAACAGCGCTAAAGAGCAGTCAAGTCGTTGTTCTCAGTGCGGAGTTCCTTATTGCACTGTCCATTGTCCCTTGCATAATCATATTCCTGATTGGCTTAAGCTTGCGGCGGAGGACCGACTTGAAGAGGCTTATCAAATATCTTCTAGCACAAATAATATGCCAGAGATATGCGGAAGAATTTGCCCACAAGATCGATTATGTGAAGGAAACTGTGTTATTGAGCAATCAGGTCATGGTTCGGTCACTATTGGATCAGTAGAAAAATATCTAACTGACAACGCGTTCGAAAAGGGATGGATTAAACCGATCAAAGTTCCTGAGTACTTAGAAAAAGAAAATAGCATTGGTATCATTGGTGCGGGTCCCGCAGGTCTTGCTGCCGCTGAGGAATTAAGAAAAAGGGGTTACAAAATTGATGTATATGATCGTTATGACCGCGCTGGAGGTTTACTGATTTATGGAATCCCGAATTTTAAACTGGAAAAAGATATTGTTCAAAGAAGAATGAAATACCTTGAGGACTCAAATATTAAGATTCATCTAAATACTGAAATTGGAAAAGATATTCATTTTTTGGATCTTCAAAAAAAACATGACGCTGTATTAATTGCAACGGGAGTCTATAAAGCAAGAGAAATTTCCCTAGAAGGCGATGCATCTGAAGTAGTTCCTGCTTTGGATTTTCTAACTGCATCAAACCGAAAAGGCTTGGGAGATAGCGTAGAGGCTTTTGATAATGGATTGCTCAACGCCAATGGTAAGAATGTAGTTGTAATTGGTGGAGGTGATACAGCTATGGACTGCGTAAGAACAGCTATTAGACAGGAGGCAAAATCCGTTAAGTGTCTTTACCGAAGAGATAAAGAGAATATGCCTGGCTCGGCTAGAGAGGTTAACAATGCTGAGGAAGAAGGAGTAGAATTTTTATGGCAATCTCTACCAAAAAAAATTGAAAGCAATAATAATGGTAGCCTCTTAAATTGTATAAAAATGAAGTTAAGTGAACCAGACTCCGATGGCAGAAGAATACCTCAAGAGATAGCAGGTTCTGATTTTGAATTAGAGACCGATTTAGTAATTGCTGCTCTGGGTTTTTCTCCTGAAAATTTGCCAAAAATGTTTGAAGTCGAAGAACTTCCAGTCACTAAATGGGGTACGGTTCGTGTAGGATTTAATACCATGATGACCAGTCTTGAGGGTGTATTTGCTGCAGGAGATATCGTCAGAGGAGCTTCGCTGGTAGTTTGGGGAATCAGGGATGGGCGAGATGTAGCAAATTCTATTCATGATTACATTGAAGAAAAAAATAATGCAAAAAATCTAAATACTAAAGCATCATGACAAATGAATTAAAAAGATATTTAAAAAATAAAAAAAATTTAGAGGATGCCTTTCTATATAATCCGGGACATGAACATGACTCTTGCGGCGTAGGTTTTGTAGCATCTACAGATGGCAAACAAAGACGTGAAGTTGTTCAAGGTGGTATTGACGCCCTCAAGGCTGTATGGCATCGAGGTGCCGTTGATGCTGATGGAAAGACTGGTGACGGAGCAGGCATACTTACTCAGATACCTTATAATTTTTTTGACGATGAGATAGCTAAGACAGGCCATGAAAAAAGAGATGAACCTCTCGGCATTGGTATGATGTTTCTTCCAAGGAATGATTATGCCGCACTTGAAAAATGTAGAACAATTATTGAGTCCGAACTGCTAGATCATGGTTATTACATCTATGGTTGGAGACAGGTTCCAATAAATAATAGTGTAATTGGGGAAAAAGCAAACTCTACTCGTCCTGAGATTGAACAGGTCATGTTCGTAAATAACATAGAAAGAGATAAAGACTTTGATTTTGCAAAAGAGTTGTATCTTGTAAGAAGAAGACTTGAAAAAAGAATAGCCAAGCAGCAAATTAATGGTTTCTATGTTTGCTCATTAGGTTTTGAATCAATTATTTACAAAGGACTTTTCTTAGCCGAACAACTATCAATTTTTTATCCTGACTTAGCAAATGAAGAATTTATTTCATCTTTTGCTGTATTTCATCAAAGGTACTCAACAAATACTTTTCCGTCTTGGGGTTTAGCTCAGCCTTTTAGACTGTTAGCTCATAACGGTGAAATTAATACAATATCAGGAAATACTAATTGGATGAGGAATCATCAAACAAGAATTACCACTGAAATTTTTGGAGATGACAGTGAGCAAGTTAAGCCAATTATTGAAAAAAACGTTTCAGACTCGTCAGCCTTAGACGCAGCATTTGAGTTGTATGTAAGAGCGGGAAGATCAGTTCCTCTTGTAAAAACTCTTTTAATACCAGAAGCCTGGTCAAAAAGAAGTGAGCTTATGCCAATTGAGCATAGAAATATGTATGAATTTTCAAACGCTATTGTTGAACCTTGGGATGGTCCTGCTGCAATAGCAGCAGTTGATGGAAACTGGATCATTGGAGGTATGGACAGAAATGGATTGCGGCCTATGAGATACTCAATTTCCCAAGATAATCTCATATATGTAGGTTCTGAGACAGGGATGGTGACAATTGATGAATCTAAAATAATAGAAAAAGGTAAACTAGGACCAGGTGAAATTATCGGTATCAATCTTAAAGAAGGTAAAATATTTAGAGATCATGAAATGAAGGAACGATTGGCATCTGAAGCACCATATGAAGAGTATGTCAAAAAAATAATACGATTAGATAAACGAGTTAAAATTAATAAAGAATCAACGGTTACTGATCAAGCCAAGTTAAGAAAGAAAATGATTGCTGCTGGGTATACGATGGAGGAACTTGAACTCATCCTGCACCCAATGGTTTCGGATGCGAAGGAATCTACTGGCAGTATGGGTGATGATACGCCAATAGCGGTATTGTCGGATAAGTACAGACCATTATCACACTTTTTTAGACAAAAATTTAGCCAAGTTACAAATCCTCCCATCGACAGTCTAAGAGAGCAAAGTAGAATGAGTTTGAAAACGAGATTTGGAAATCTTCAGGATATTTTGAATCCAAATCCATACGAAGAAAATGTTTTTGTAATAGATAGTCCTTTTATTACTAATGGTTTTTTTAAAAAAATTTCATCACGCGGTCAACAGACAACAACAAATATTGATTGTACTGTAGAAAAAAAGTCATTTGATTTAAAAAAAGAAATTAAGCGTATTCAGTTAGAAGCTGAAACCGGGGTACTAAGTGGAAAGTCTCACATAGTTTTATCAGATATTAATGCCGATGAAGAAAAAATTGCATTACCATTAATTCTCATTACCGCTGCAGTTCATACAGATCTTACTCGAAAAGGAATAAGATCATTTGTTTCGTTACATGTAAGATCTTCAGAATGTATTGATACTCATTACTTCGCTGTATTAATTGGAGTTGGGGCAACAACTGTAAATCCTTATCTGGCGCAAGATTGTATTTATGAGAGGCATCAAAAGGGGTTATTTGGTGACATGTCCTACGAAGAATGTGTTGATCGATATAAAAAAGCTATTGATCAAGGACTCCTAAAAGTAATGTCTAAGTTGGGTATATCCGTCATCAGTGCGTATCGAGGGGGTTTTAATTTTGAAGCAGTAGGTCTAAGCCGTTCCACAGTAAATGAATATTTCCTTGGTGTGCAAAGCCGAATGTCAGGAATAGGTCTTACTGGAATTGAGAAAAAACTTAATGAATTACATGATTACGCTTACTCAGATACTGTTCAAACACTGCCTATAGGAGGAATATATCGATATCGAAGTGGAGGAGAAACACATGCTTATGAAGGCAAATTAATACACCTTCTTCAAACGGCAGTAGCTGAGGATTCTTACGATATGTATAAAAAGTATTCTAGCTCAATGGGGAATTTTGCGCCAATCAACATAAGAGACCTTCTTGAATTTAAGGAAGCAGAGAATGATTTAGATCTTTCTGAAGTTGAATCTATTACATCAATTAGAAAAAGGTTTGGAACAGGAAGTATGTCCCATGGTGCTTTATCAAAAGAAGCCCATGAAACACTTGCAATTGCAATGAACAGAATTGGAGGAGCGTCCTGCTCGGGTGAAGGTGGTGAGTCGATTGAACGATCATACCCACTTGAGAACGGAGATAGTGCAAATTCAAAAGTTAAACAAGTAGCCTCTGCAAGATTTGGGGTGACTACAGAATATCTTAACAATTGTGAAGAAATTGAAATTAAGATTGCACAAGGGGCAAAGCCTGGAGAGGGAGGCCAATTACCAGGTTTTAAAGTCACAGCGGAAATTGCTAAATTAAGACATTCAACTCAAGGAGTAACATTAATTAGTCCTCCTCCACACCACGATATCTACTCAATCGAAGATCTTGCACAGCTTATTTATGACTTGAAACAAGTAAACTCAAATGCAAGGGTATGTGTAAAATTAGTTGCTTCTTCTGGAATAGGAACAATTGCTGCGGGGGTTGCTAAGGCAAAAGCTGATGTAATTCTAATTTCTGGTCACAATGGGGGCACTGGAGCGAGCCCACAAACAAGTATTAAATATGCAGGTATCCCTTGGGAAATGGGCCTGACCGAAGTAAATCAAGTTCTGACATTAAATGGTTTGCGTCAGAATGTAGTACTCCGTACAGATGGTGGGATAAAGACCGGTCGAGACGTAGTCATCGCTGCGATGATGGGAGCCGAAGAGTTTGGAGTTGGCACGACATCTTTAGTGGCAATGGGATGTATTATGGTTAGGCAATGCCATTCAAATACATGTCCAGTAGGCGTTTGTACGCAAGATGATGATTTGAGAGCGAGATTTTCAGGTAGCCCAGAAAAAGTGGTTAATTTGTTTAGCTTTATAGCAGAAGAGGTCAGAGAAATTTTAGCTGACTTAGGCGTGAAAAGTTTAAATGATGTTATTGGAAGAACAGATTTATTGTATCAAATATCAAGGGGATCAACTCATTTAGATGATTTAGATTTGAATTCACTTTTAATTCAAGCTGAGAAGGATCCAGATGTTGAGTACTTCAATCACTCTGTAATCAATGATGTAGGCTCTACGCTTGATGAAAAAATTATTCAAGATGCCTCGAAATTTTTACAGACAGGACAGAAAACTGAATTAAATTATCCAATTAAAAATACTGATAGAGCGGTAGGTACTAGATTATCGTCAACTATTTACCGGACATTTAAAAATACTGAAGTTAATAAGGAGCACTTGACTATCAATCTCACCGGATCAGCTGGACAATCACTTGGCGCTTTTGGGATTAAAGGATTAAAGATAAGCCTTTTTGGAGATTCAAATGACTATGTCGGAAAAGGGTTATCAGGTGCTACAATTTCAATTAGGCCTCACAAAAATAGTTCATTAATTAGTAATGAAAATACAATCATTGGAAATACTGTACTGTATGGTGCAACGTCTGGCGAATTATATGCTGCTGGTGAGGCGGGTGAAAGGTTTGCTGTTAGAAACTCAGGTGCAACAACTGTAGTGGAAGGATGTGGTTCAAATGGATGCGAATACATGACTGGTGGTACTGTTGTAATATTAGGAAAAACAGGAGACAATTTTGGGGCTGGAATGACTGGCGGCATGGCATTTATATATGATGAGGATCAAAATTTTAATTTAAGAGTAAATCCAGAGACTTTAATCTTTGATACAATTTCTTCGGATTATTGGACAAATGAGCTTTACCAAATTATTCTTAGTCACCATCAAAATACATTAAGTTTGCACGCCAAAAATATATTAGATAACTGGGAAACAGAAAAATTAAAATTTATTCACGTATGTCCAAAAGAGATAGCCAATATATTAGTTCAACCTCTGGGTTTCGAAAAAAAATTGAAGCAGGTCAATTAATTAAAGGTAGCAATTATCAAAAACTTGATCAATTAATCAAAGAAAATGGTTTTGATGTTTTTGGAGTTGTACCAGCAAGCTCTAAATTAGATTTTAAAAAACAGCTTAATGAATTTTTAGATAACAATCATCATGGTGAAATGAAATGGATGTATGAAAGATCACATCTGAGATCTAATCCAAAATCACTTTGGGACAAAACAAAATCAATAATAGTACTTGGAGTAAATTATAATTTTAATTGTAATTCACTTGAGCTTTTATCAAATAAGGAAAAAGGAATTGTATCAGTATATTCAAGAAATAACGACTATCATAAAATTATCAAAAAAAACTTAAAACATTTATCAGTACAAATTTCAGATTTCTATGATTGTGATTATAAATACTTCATTGATACAGCGCCAGTAATGGAAAAACCTATAGGTATGTCAGGAGGGATTGGTTGGCAAGGAAAGCACACAAATCTAGTTTCAAAAGACTTTGGATCATGGCTGTTCCTCTCAACAATATTTGTCGATAAAGAAATTGTATTTTCAAAACCCGAGGTAAATCATTGTGGCTCCTGTTCGGATTGTATAGACATATGTCCTACTGGGGCAATAATTGAACCTTATAAGCTAGATGCAAGAAAATGCATTTCCTATCTCACCATAGAACATAAAGGTAAAATAGATAAAAATTTGAGATCTCTAATAGGAAATAGAATTTATGGATGTGATGACTGTTTAGCTGTGTGCCCATGGAATAAATTTGCCAAATTATCTAATGAAAAAAATTTTCATCCTAAAGCAGAACTAATAGAACCTGATCTCAAATCCTTTATCAAACTTGATGATGCACAATTTAGAGAGAAATTTAGTGGATCAAGTATAAAAAGGATTGGAAGGGATCGATTTATTAGAAATGTATTGATTGCAATGGGAAATAGTAAAAATAAGGTTTTTATTGAGGATGTAAAAGACCTTCTTCATGATGAGTCAAGCTTAGTTAGGTCAATGGCCGTGTGGGCTCTTAAACAAATAGCAGATACTTATGATTTCAATAACTACAGAAAAGAGCATATATCTTTAGAGGTAGATAAAGATGTAAAAGCAGAATGGTTAGATTAGCATCATGATTTTTATTTATGGATATGGTTATACTTCTCAACATTTGTGTAAGCTATTAATTAGTAATAAGATAATTGCAACTTCTCGGAATTGTGAAAAGAAAAAATCAATCAATGATAATATTGAACTCATTGCACCGGATGAATCAAATTTAATAATAAAGGAATACAGTGATAAAATAACCCATCTATTGATTTCAGTTCCACCAAGTGATGATGGGGATCAATTTTTAAATAATTTCAATAAAGATTTACAAACTCTTAAAAATTTAAAGTGGGTTGGATATTTATCAGCTACAAGTGTGTATGGAGATCATAAGGGTGAATTTGTAAATGAGAACTCTGAACTTCTTACAAAGTTCACTAGAGGTATCAATAGAAAACTTGCAGAAGATCAATGGATTGATATTTCAAATAAATATAATCTTCCTCTTCATATATTCAGGATTGCAGGCATATATGGACCGCAAAGAAGCATTATAGATAGAATGAGTTCAGGAAATTTTATAAATATAATTAAAGATAATCATTTTTTTTCGAGAATTTACATTGATGACCTGGTAAATATAATTAATGCTTCAATGAATAAACCAAATCCCATAAGTATTTACAATGTTGCTGATGATCTACCATCATCTTTAAATGATGTTGTTAGATATATATCTGAGAAAACAGGAATAATAATTGATCGAGAAGTGCAATACTCAGAATTAAGTGAAGATGAAAAAAGAGAAAGTTTCTTCACTGAAAATAAAAAGGTTAATAATAAACTAATAAAAGAGGAATTAGGCGTAATATTAAAGTACCCATCATATATTGAGGGCTATAATAAAATTATTAATTGTTAATTTCTTAAATTCCAGAATTTGTTTCAACTTGTAAACGGCTTATTGCGATACCAATCACGACTAAAATAACCCCAATTAATAGTGAAAATTTCAAAGGTTCATTCATCAACGCCCACCCGTAAAATATCCCAAAAACAGGTATTAAATAAGCAACTTGCATCATGAAAGTGGTACCTGCAGAGCGAATTAAAACTTGCCTTAAGCTAAAAGCTAAACCAGTAGGAATAATTCCTAAATAAATCACTGCAATTATTGCTGCAGTGTTTACTTCATAACTCATTGGCTGTGCATAAATGAACATAAACGGAATAAGCCATATGCTTCCCCACGCTAGCGTATTCATTGTTACCATGTCGGAGGGCAAGTCCGAGACTTTTCTGATAATTAAATTTGATACCACATATGAACAACCTGCAAGATATATAGCAAGGGCACCAATAAAACTTGACATATCTGTAACAAAAACCTGCACACCTACAGCAAATACGACTCCTGAAAAGCCTATAATCGTTCCAATTGTTTTTCTCAAATTGAGTTTTTCATCTTCAGTAAAGTAGTGAGCGAGTACAAGAGCTAAGAAAGGATTAGCAGACATGATTATCACTCCAATATTACTTGGCAGCGACATAAGCCCATATGGAATTAACGTAAATGGTATTGCTGCATTAAATAATCCTATGATTGCATAAGTAAATGAATTTTTTTGAAAGAGTTCTAAATTTCCTGAACGAAAAACAACAGCCAATAATAATATTAAAGCACCAATAAACGTTCTAAAAAAACCAACTTCAATTGGGTTAAACATTAAATTACAAAATTTTATTGCAACAAATGATGCGCCCCATACAGCACCAAGAAAGATTAGAAGAAAATAATTATTTAATGTGGAATTCACAGAGCTAACTCTGTGATTGTTTGGAATAATATTTTTAGATCCTGATCTCTAGACAAACTATGATCACCATCTTCAATTATTTTCAGTTGTTTATTTTCACTTTCGATCTTATTAATAATTTTTTCAGAAGTCTCAAAACTTACAACATGGTCTAGTCGCCCATGAAGCAATCTTATAGGACACTTTATTTTAATTGGCTCGTCTAGTATCATATTCTTCTTGCCGTCTTCTAAGAATTTATAAGTTATCGTATAATCTTCTGAATATTTGTCCCAATTGATAATGATTTTTCCATCTTTTTTAATTTGAGTTTTTTGTTCTTTACTCAACCTATCCCACTCTCCAACTACAAAGTCAGGAGCCGATGCGATGCCTATTAATCCATTGATCGTTAAGGGATTTCTCTTAGCTACTATTAAAGAAATCCAACCCCCCATACTTGACCCAATAATTATATTAATCTTTGATTTACATAAATTGAAAATTTCATGAGCTTCCTCTGACCACTTGCTAATACCCCCATCTTCAAACTCACCTGCTGACGATCCATGACCTGAATAATCGAATCTTATGAAATTTAAATTATTCGTTTTACACCATGCACTTAAAGCAGTTGCTTTTGTTCCAGTCATACTGGAGCTATAGCCTCCAAAAAAAAATATTGAGATCTCTGAATTCTGATTCTCATGCAAATATGCAATTTGATCGTTTAGAGATGATTTATGATATTTTATATTATTGAGCATAATGATTTACTATTAAGCATTTAACTATTAGAAATACTATATGCAATCAAAAATTTGTGTATTGCAAGTTATACCTAATCTTGACGTTAGTGGGGCTTCACAAGGTTGTGTAGATGTTGCAAATTATTTGACAGAAAAAAATTATAATTCCTATATTGCAACAAATTCAGGACAAAATATAACGAAAGTTAGTGAACATGAAACTAAAGTCATAAAAGTTCCCGTACATTCAAAGAACCCTTTAATCATAATTTTGAATATCTTTAGGCTTGCAAGGATTATTAAATTATTTGGTATAAATATTCTTCATGTACGTAGTAGGGCGCCTGCTTGGAGTTCGTATTTTGCTTGTTTAATGACGCGCACTAAATATGTTTCTACTTTTCATGGAACCTATAATTTTAATAATGTTTTGAAAAAATATTATAATTCAGTCATGCTAATGACTGATGGCACAATCGCGATTTCCAAATTTATATATAACGAGATCAAGACCAAATATCAAAAGATGCCAAAAGTAATTAAAATAATTCCAAGAGGCATTGACTTAGAATTTTTCAATGTAGCATCTATAGATCAACAAATCAAAAATGACATCTTAACAGAGTTTAAAATAAATAAAGATGCTATCAAAATAATGTTGCCTGGGAGAATGACAGAATGGAAAGGTCATTTACTATTACTAAAAGCGTTTGAGCAATTAAGCCAACAAACTGAGAAAAAACTTGAATTATTAATGGTAGGGCCTGACGACAATACTTCGCTTAAAAAGAAATTAACGACTTTTGTTCATGAAAAAGATATTGAAGGTAATGTACATTTTATCAGTGCAAGAAATGATATTAATAACTTTTACAGCATTGCAGATATAGTTGTCTCACCATCTACAGATCCCGAGGCTTTTGGTAGAATTTCTGTTGAAGCGCAAGCAATGGGCAAATTTGTTATAGCCTCTAATCATGGGGGTTCAACTGAAACTATTATTAATAATGAAACAGGTTACTTATTTAATAACGCCGATGAGAATGATTTATCTGCTAAAATATTAAAAGCAATTAATGAAGATAAACATTGCTCAGAAACAGTTAGACAGGCATGCATAACGAATGTTCAAAAAAATTATTCTGATAAAAAAATGTGTGTCTCAACTTTAAATTTTTATAATGAAATAATCGGATAAATGACAAGCAAAATTTTAGTGATAAAACACGGATCATTTGGTGATATTATACAAATTAATGGCTGCCTGAGAGATATACGAGAAAATTACATTGATAATGAAATTTATATTCTTACTACACCTGCGTTCAGATCTTATTTTGAAAGATGTCCCTACATTGATAAAGTTATAGTTGATGAAAGAAAATCTAGGTGGAATATTTTTTATTTACTAAAGATTAAATATATAATTATAAACTTAAAATTTCAAAAAATATTCGATTTACAAAATTCACGTAGAACAGAGTTCTATAGAAAATATTTATCGAATTCGATTGAATGGATTTCTTCAAGAACAATATTAAATCCAAATGAAAGAAAAGAAGAGTTTGATAAAAAAAGTATACTTGAGAGATTTAACATTCAATTATCTAGGGCTAATGTGAATGTACAATTTACACATAAACCTCAAGTTAGATGGATGATTGATCAAGAATTTGCTATACCCTCATCAATAAAGAAAAATTATATTACACTTTTTCCATTTTGTTCCATTAAGCATCGTCAGAAACTATGGCCTCATTACCAGGATTTAATTACAAAATTAAAAATAAAATATCCAGACATCGATATCATTATTGTTCCAGGGCCAGGAGAATATGAAAAAGCAAGAAATTATGACGTCAAAATATTAATGAATAATAAAGATCACACAAATTTCTTTCAATTATCGAAGATATTGGCTGGCTCAAAATATGTAATCTCAAACGATACTGGACCTGCACACCTTGCGGCCCATTTGGGCTGTAAAGGCTTAGCTATATTTGGAAGCCATACATCTCCTGAGAAAGTAAGCATTCAGACAGATAATTTTCATAGTATTTCCAGTAAAAATTTACATGAACTCACTTCTGACATGGTCATTGAGAAAATAGATTCTCATTTGTAGATAGATGATATAGTAGTTATGTCCTTTATGGAAAATGAAGAAAAATTTATAGACACATTACGTCACGATACGGCCCATGTTCTTGCCATGGCTGTTCAAGAGTTATTCCCTGAAACACAAGTCACTATTGGACCTGTTATTGAGAATGGGTTCTACTATGACTTTGATCGCAAAGACCCTTTTACTGATAAAGACCTTAGTGTCATCGAAAAGAAAATGAAGGAAATTGTGAATAGAGATGTGAAGACGTCGTTTAAAGTAATGAAAAGAGCAGATGCAATTAAATTATTTTTAGATAAGGGTGAAAAATATAAAGTTGAAATTATTAAAGATTTGCCTGAAAGTGAAGAGTTAAAAGTATACTACCATGGTGATTGGTTTGATTTATGTAAAGGTCCACACTTAGAATCAACTGGAAAGATTGGTAAGGCTTTTAAACTAACAAAAGTCGCAGGAGCATATTGGAGGGGTGACTCTAATAATCCAATGCTGCAAAGAATATATGGCACGGCATGGGAAACTGAAGAAGAATTAAAAAACTACTTAATGCTTTTAGAGGAAGCTGAAAAAAGAGATCATAGAAAACTTGGTAAGCAACTTGATTTGTTTCATTTTCAAGAAGAAGCTCCAGGGTCTGTTTTCTGGCATGCAAAAGGATGGACCTTATTCAGAACATTAATCGATTACATGAGGCATCGCCAAGAGGAAGCAGGCTATGAAGAGATTAATACTCCTGATATTATGGACAAATCTCTATGGGAACTCTCAGGACATTTAGAAAAATTTGGTGACAACATGTTCACCACTGAAGCAAGGGAAGATAGAGTTTATGCATTAAAGCCAATGAATTGTCCAGGATGTGTTCAAGTGTATAAGCAGGGATTGAAAAGTTATCGAGATTTGCCATTAAGAGTAGCAGAATTTGGTAAAGTGCACAGATATGAACCATCTGGAGCCCTGCATGGTTTGATGCGAGTTAGAGCGTTTACCCAGGATGATGCTCATATATTTTGTACTGAGGACCAAATTACTGAAGAAAGCAAAAAAGTTTGCGACCTTGTTCTCAGTATTTATAAAGATTTTGGATTTGATAAAGTTTCAATTAAATTTTCTGATAGACCTGAGAAAAGAGTTGGCAGTGATGCAATATGGGATAAGTCCGAAGAAGCTCTTCGACAAGCCATGGAAGCTACAGGATTAGAATATTCATTGAATCCAGGTGAAGGGGCATTTTACGGTCCAAAGCTTGAATTCATTCTTAAAGATGCAATAGGTCGAGAATGGCAATGTGGTACTTTGCAAGTTGATTTGAATATGCCTGAAAGATTAGGTGGGCATTTTATTGCTGAGGATGGACAAAAATATAATCCAGTAATGCTGCACAGAGCACTCTTTGGATCATTAGAGCGTTTTACAGGAATATTAATAGAACATTATGCTGGTGCTCTCCCACTATGGCTTTCACCAGTACAAGCGGTAGTTACACCAATAACTACTGAAATAAATGAATACGGTGAAGAAGTTTATGAAAGTTTAAAAAACGCGGGAATAAGGGTTGAAAAAGATCTACGTAACGAAAAAATTAGTTATAAAATTAGAGAGAATTCACTTAAAAAAATTCCATTTCAATTAATTCTTGGAAAGAAGGAAATTGAAGAACGTTCTATAACAATGAGAGCATTTGGAAGCGACAAACAAGAAAAAATAAAGTTTGAAAATTTAAATGATTTTTTTATAAAAAAATGTATGATGCCATCACAACAATAGATATAGGAGATTAAAATAGCACTTCAAAAGAAAAATAATAGATACAATCAATCTACTAAAGGCCCAAAATTCCGAATTAACGAATTCATAACCACTTCCACAGTTAGACTAATTGATGAAAAAGGTAACAACCTTGGAGTTGTTGATACCGATGAAGCTGTTAAAAAAGCTTTAGAGGTAGGATTAGATCTTGTTGAAGTATCCCCTCAAGTTGACCCGCCGGTATGTAAAATTCTAGACTTTGGAAAATTTAAATATGAGGCTCAAAAAAAAGCCAGTACTTCAAAGAAAAAACAAAAGGAAGTTACAATAAAAGAAATAAAAATGCGGCCAGGGATAGATGTACACGATTATGATTTTAAAGTAAGAGCGGCACAAAAGTTTATTACTGCTGGAGACAAAGTAAAATTTACCATTAGGTTTAAAGGGCGTGAGTTTGAGCATCATGATATTGCCGAGAATTTAATGGAAAGAATAAGAGAGACTATGGGATCAACTAGTAAAATTGAGCAAGAGCCCAAACTAGAAGGCAGGCAATTTACAATGATTTTTACTCCTAACTAGGCATTTTTTTCATATTCTTTTCAATTATAAAAACCTTTGATTTTTTCCTATCCAGGGGATATAACCCTGCTCATTCATTATGACAAAACTCAAAACAAAAAAGGGCGCTAACAAGAGGTTCAGAGTTACTGCATCTGGTAAAGTTAAATCTTATCAAAGTGGGAAAAAGCACGGTATGATTAAAAGGACTAATAAGCAGATAAGGAATCAGAGAGGGTCAACTATTCTGTCTGATCAAGATGCCCGCATTGTTAAAAAGTTTTTACCGTACGCATAGATAGGTTATTATTATGGCAAGAGTTAAAAGAGGAGTTACTGCACACGCAAGACACAAGAAGGTGATCAAGCAAGCTAAAGGTTACAGAGGTCGACGAAAAAATACCTTTAAAGTAGCAAAGCAGGCAGTCGAAAAATCTCTACAATATGCATATCGTGATCGCCGAGTCAAAAAGAGAGACTTCAGGTCTCTATGGACTCAAAGAATAAATGCTGGGGCAAGAGAGTACGGTATATCATACTCAGTTTTTATAAGCGGATTGAAAAAATTGAATATCTCACTCGATAGAAAGATCCTAGCTGATTTAGCAATGAATGAACCATCGTCGTTTAAGCATTTAGCCGAACAAGTTCAATCTGCCGCTAAATAACTAGCTTATTATCTTTTACACAAATATATTCTTATTACAGAAAAAACTAAATCTGATATTGTTGTATTGTTATGGTTGATTTTACAAAACTAGAGCAAGAAATTACAAATTCTTTATCTAAAGTTACTGATTTAGAAAGTTTGAATGAATGCCGTATAAAATATCTTGGTAAAAAAGGAGAGATCTCTCTTTTAATGAAGGAGCTTGCTAATCTCTCAGGTGAGGATAGAAAAAAACAAGCTGAAATACTAAATACTCTTAAAAATAAAACATTGAGTCTTATAGAAGACAAGACAGAAGAACTAAACGATAGGAATTTAAATGAAAAACTATCCTCTGAGACACTCGATGTAACATTACCAGTATCAAGTTCTTTGGGATCAATTCACCCTATAACTCAAGTCATTGAGGAAGTAGTCACAATATTTGGCGACTTAGATTTTTATGTTGCAGAGGGGCCAGAAGTCGAAACGGACTATAATAATTTCACTGCGCTAAATACATCAGAACATCATCCGGCAAGGCAAATGCACGATACATTTTATGTAGAAACGCAAACAGACAATATGCAGAATGTATTAAGAACGCATACATCACCTGTACAAATCAGGAGCATGCTTGAGCATAAACCTCCTATTAGACTGATTGCTCCTGGGAAAACATTTAGATGCGATAATGACCAAACACATTCTCCAATGTTTCATCAAGTTGAGGGATTAGTAATCGATCAAGAAAGCAATATGAGTCATCTCAAGGGGTGTCTTGAAATATTTCTTAAAACTTTTTTTGAAACAGATAAACTTAAAATGAGATTTCGACCAAGTCATTTTCCGTTCACAGAGCCGTCAGCAGAGGTTGATATAGGTTATACTAAAAAAGGCAATCAATTAGTTATTGGTGAAGGTGATGACTGGCTAGAAATATTAGGCTGCGGGATGGTGCACCCAAAAGTTCTACAAAATGTAAATATTGATCCGAATAGTTTTCAAGGGTATGCCTTTGGCATGGGCATAGAACGCCTTGCAATGCTTAAGTACGGTATAAGTGATTTAAGAACTTTTTTTGAGTGCGATTTAAGATGGAATAAGCATTATGGTTTTTCTCCACTGAACTTTCCTTCTCTCATCAGGGACTTAAGCTAATGAAGTTCACTTACTCATGGCTAAAAGAGCATCTAGAAACAGAGCATCAATATAGTGAAGTAGTTGATAAATTGACAGCAATTGGATTGGAGGTAGAGAGTGTTCAAGATACAGGCCTAGCCTATAAAGACTTTATTGTTGGACAGGTTTTGGAAGAAGAAAAACACCCTAATGCAGATAAACTAAAATTATGCAAAGTAGATATCGGTAGAGAAAAAGTTGATGTAGTTTGTGGAGCTCCCAATGTTACAAAAGGGATGAAAGTTGTTTATGCACCTGTTGGATCTGTCATTCCTGTAAATCAAATGAAAATAAAAGCAGCTAAGATTCGTGGCGTTGAGTCTTACGGAATGATGTGTTCTGAGTATGAACTCGGAATTTCAAATGAGCACGACGGCATTATTAGTTTAGAACAAGATACAGAGGTTGGCAGGTCATACGTAGAATCGTCCGGAATGAATGATATTTTAATTGAAATAGGTATTACTCCCAACCGTCAAGACTGTTTGGGGGTTTTGGGAGTTGCACGAGATTTGGCCGCAGCAGGTGTTGGGAAGTTAAAGAACCGAGAGTTCAAGACAGAAAAAGGTTCGTTTGAGTCCCCAATTAAAATTGAAATACAAGATAATGATATATGCCCAGCATTCGCTGGAAGCTATATTAAAAATGTAAAAAATGTAGCAAGTCCAGACTGGCTACAGAAAAAATTAAAGTCAATTGGCTTAAGGCCCATTTCCGCTTTAGTTGATATTACAAATTATGTAATGTTTGACCAAAATAGACCATTGCATGTCTACGATGCTGATAAAGTTAAAGGAAAAATCATAGTTCGATCAGCTCAAGACGGTGAAAGCTTTAAGGCTTTAGATGAAAAGACCTATGATTTAAAAAAGGGCATGTGCACAATTTCAGATGAAGAAAAGGTTTTAGGTCTGGGAGGCATTATGGGCGGTGAAAGCACAGGATGTAATTTAGATACCATTAATGTCCTTTTAGAATCTGCACTTTTTGACGATGTAAACACAGCAAGAACAGGGAGAGATTTATCAATATTGAGCGATGCAAGATACAGATTTGAAAGAGGAATTGATCCAAGGTCAACTTTAGAGGGAATTCATTATGCAACTCAACTAATACTTGAAATATGCGGAGGCGAATGTAGTGAAATTGTATTAGCCGGACAAATTTCTGAAACTCTAAATACAATTGATATTTCAGGTAAAAATATAGTTAAAAGATTGGGATTAGAGATCACCGATGATGAAATTATTTTAATTTTGAATTCCTTAGGTTTTGGAGCAAAAAAAAGTGGTGAAAGTATTCACTGTACAATTCCATCATGGCGGCAGGACATCTGCGGAGAAGCAGATATAAGTGAGGAAATTATTCGTATTAAAGGGTATGAAAATATTCCCACGTCAAACATTAGAGCTATCAGTAAGGTCAACAAAGATATACTAAACAGTAATCAAAAAATTATTTCAAAGGCAAAGCATTTCATAGCGTCAGAGGGATATAATGAATTTATTACATTCTCTTTTTCAGATTCTAAGAAAAGTAGTTTTTTTGGCGAAGTTGAAAAATTAAAAATAATCAATCCGATTTCAGAGGATTTAGATATATTAAGACCTAGCCTTATTCCTAACTTATTAACATCAATAAAAAAAAATACAGCACGTGGAATTGATTCTTTGTCTATTTTTGAAGCTGGCAGTCAGTACAGTTCAACCACTCCTGAAGATCAAATAAATTTAATATGTGGTATGAAATATGGCTTAAGCCATAATAAGACTTGGAGAAGCGAAAAAAAAGAATTTGATATTTTTGATGCTAAAAATGATCTATTAAATGTTATAAATTATTTAGTACCTGGAAATAAGAAAATTTCAATTTCTGATGAAGCTCCTTCTTGGTATCATCCAGGGCGTTCAGGCAAAATTATTCTAAACAAGAAAATAGAGATTGGTTATTTTGGCGAATTACATCCAAGAATTGCAAATAAATTTAAAATAAAATCAAGGGTTAACCTATTCGAGTTACTAATTGATAATATTCCCTTGAATGAAAAGAAGACTACTAATAAGCCACAACTAATTCTGAGTGATTTTCAGAGTGTAACTAGAGATTTTGCGTTTATACTTGATAAGAATATTAAAAGTAGCGATTTAATCAAAGCAGCATTAAATGTTGATACAAAAATTATAAAGAGCGCAGAAATATTTGACTTATTTGAGGATAAAAGTTTGGGAGATGATAAAAAATCAATGGCAATCAAAGTTGTTTTGCAGTCTGAAGAAAAGACATTAGATGAAAATGATATTAATAGCTTGAGTTCAAAAATAGTTGAGGCTATTGAAAAATCTACTTCTGGAACTGTTCGATCCTAAAACTTATATTCTATGACTGGAACCAAAAATATCAGAAACTTCTCAATTATTGCGCATATTGATCATGGTAAATCTACGCTCGCAGATAGATTAATACAATTTTGCGGTGGTCTATCAGAACGTGAGATGAAGTCTCAAGTACTTGACTCAATGGATATCGAGCGGGAAAGAGGGATTACTATTAAAGCACAGACAGTCCAATTAAAGTACAATGCCAAGGACGATGAAATCTATACATTAAATATCATAGACACTCCAGGTCATGTTGATTTTAGCTATGAAGTTAACCGCTCTCTTTCAGCTTGTGAAGGTTCACTTCTTGTTGTTGATGCAAGTCAAGGCGTAGAAGCTCAAACACTAGCAAATTTATACCAAGCAGTAGAAAATGATCATGTAATCATTCCCGTATTAAATAAGATTGATTTACCAGCAGCGGATCCTGAGAGAGTAAAAGGACAAATTGAGGATATTCTTGGAATTGATACAAGTAATGTATTAGAAATTTCTGCAAAGTCTGGAATAGGTATTGAAGATGTGCTTGAAACTATTGTAAATGATCTCCCAGCTCCCATAGGCAGTGTAACTGAACCTCTGAAAGCATTGCTTGTTGATAGTTGGTATGACGCTTACTTAGGAGTTGTTGTTTTGGTAAGAGTTATTAATGGCACATTAAAAAAAGGTATGGAAGTAAGATTTCATCAAACTGACACCAAGCATTTAATTGAGAGAATTGGATGCTTTACCCCCAAGATGATTATCAATGAAGAGATTAAGACAGGTGAACTTGGATTTATTACTGCTGCAATTAAAGAGGTTTCTCAAACAAAAGTAGGAGATACTATTATATTATCTAATGATAAAAAAACACAGCCATTACCCGGATTTAAACCCAGTCAACCAGTAGTATTTTGTGGTCTTTTTCCAACTAATGCAGCAGATTTTAAATTCTTAAAAGATGCTCTTGCAAAATTAAAGCTTAATGATTCAAGCTTTCATTATGAGCAAGAAACCTCAGCTGCATTAGGCATGGGATTTAGGTGCGGTTTCTTAGGGCTACTTCACCTTGAGATTATTGTTGAAAGATTGGATAGAGAATTTGATTTAGATTTAATCACGACAGCCCCGAGTGTAATTTACGACATAGTACTTACTGATGAAAGCAAAATTGAGCTGCATAATCCTGCTGATATGCCTGAGATAATGAAAATCAAAACAATTTCTGAGCCCTGGATTAAAGCAACGATAATATGCCCAGATGAATATTTAGGTAGTATCATTTCACTTTGTGAGGACAAACGAGGTATCCAGAATGAACTTACATATTCAGGGTCAAGAGTAATACTTGCTTATAAGCTACCCCTCAATGAAATTGTTTTTGATTTTTATGACAAACTAAAATCAATATCAAGTGGGTATGCAAGTTTTGATTATGAAATTGATCAGTATATGGAAAGTGATCTTGTTCGTTTAAGTATACTAGTTAATGATGAGCCTGTTGATGCCTTATCAATTATTGTTCATAGGAACTTTTCTGAAAAAAAGGGTAGAGCCGTATGTGAAAAACTCAAGGAACTGATTCCTAGACATCAGTTTCATATACCTATTCAAGCAGCAATAGGTGGCAAAATAATTGCTCGAGAAACTGTTCGTGGGTACAGAAAAAATGTCATTGATCGGATTCATGGTGGTGGTGCTACGGATAGAAAAAGAAAACTACTTGATAAGCAAAAGAAGGGTAAGCAAAGACTTAGAACTTACGGAAAAGTTGATATTCCTCAAGAAGCATTTATTGCTGCTTTGAAGGTTGAATAAGGAAAGGTGGCCGAGTGGTTGAAGGCGCACGCTTGGAAAGCGTGTATGCGGGTGACCGTATCGTGGGTTCGAATCCCATCCTTTCCGCCATTTTACTCTAAATACTGTTAAAAATATTTCTGCTAAGTTTCTTTTTGACCGCACTTTGACCGCGGTATAAAGTTCATTTATGGGAAATTCACTTAAAGAGAAGATCATACCACTAACAAAAAATACTCTGGTTTTTTTTGCTATATTCATTTTTCTAACTTGGTTACCAGATATTGATAGCATTATTCCACTTCTATATCATCGTGATATGCTAACACATAGCGCCATAATACCTTTTCTAGCACTTTTATACTTAACAAGATTTAAATATATATCACCGATTATGATTGCGGCGTTATTTCTGTGCTTTGCTATTCATTTGAGTGCAGATATGTTCCCAAAAGGTTGGAGGGGTTTTGCTTTATTGCATTTCCCTGTGTTTGGTTTTGCTTTGCCTGGAATGTTAAGCTTTTTGTGGCTATTAGCCAATGTAGTAATCTGTATATTTTTTGCGCACAAAATTCTTTTTAAGGGAGACTCAATATTAGTCTCAAAAAGATTCTTCTTTATAATTTCTATTGTACTATCAATTTTATACTTTTTATTTAATGAGCTGCCTAGTGGAAATGGTCAAACTATCTATTTGATTTTAATTATTGGCCTTACACTTTTTGGTATCAATCGATACGGAGAGAATTATATGAAGTGAGCCCTTAATCGTGGCTACCGCACTTTTACCGCACTCACCTGAAGCAATCCAAAAAAACAAGTATTAAAATCCAAGATTTACTTAGAAAAATTATCCTCTAATCTTGGACTCATGAATTGGAAAGCGTGTATGCGGGTGACCGTATCGTGGGTTCGAATCCCATCCTTTCCGCCAAACTGCTTAATGAACTTCTAATTCCAATTAATTTTCAAATTTTATCTCTATCTTATCAAAGTAACCATAAATTACTCCATTTTCTGTAGAGTGACAGCTGTCAATTCTAAAATTTATTTCTTTAGATCCTCCATTATTAAGAAGTGCTGAAAGTATCATCTCTCTACCCTTAGCGGTAGGCTCATAGAAAATTAAATCACTTCCCTCGCCCAAACAATTATGATTTTTGTCAAGGTAGACATATATTCTCTCATCCCATCCAAGCTGGATTCTGTCAACTTTACTTTCATGCCAAAATCCCAATTGACCAGTTTGATTTGACCCATCATACGAATATGAATAGCTAAACATATTTAAAGAAATTAGTATTATAATCAATTTTTTTTTAAGAGACATATTGGAAAATTTAATCCTTTCCTGTTATCAGATCAATTTGGAAGAAAAAATTAATTTGATTTTCCTGTCAACCAATCCATTGGAGTAATATATTTTATTAATTCTTTTAAGTCTTCAGCAGTACATTCGTTGCAACCTCCTTTAGGCATCATCGCCCCATTTCCTGAAAATGCAAGAGATAGAAGAATTACACGATCTTGTGGAAATTTTGCCCATGACTCAAGATCTCCCCTTGTTGGTGCGCCAAATGATCCATTTTCATGGCACCCAGCACAATTTTGTGTATACAATCTTTCTGTTCTCATCATTACTGTTTCATCAAGAGTTGCTTCACTTATTATTTTATTTTTTTCCATTGCTTTTTTCTGCGCTTCAACTATTTCCTGTCCTGGTTTTTTTTGTGAGGCTTCCTTTGTACTTAAAAGTAGAACATAAGCGACTTCTCCATCGTTGAAGCCAAGTGCTAGTGATCCATCATAATCAACTGAAACTGTCTTCATATAACCAAAATTAGGAGAAAATTGTATAACCTCATAATCATTAGAATCAGGACTGTCATAAACTACTAATCTATAATTTTTAGAGTCGGCGATATATATTTTACCATCTGGACCAATGTCTATCTCATGAGGATAATTCAATACTCCATTTCCAAATGTATACTGCTTTTCACCTTCGAAGTTTAGAACGCCAATCCAATTTCTTACTCTAGCTACGACATATATAAGTTCTCTTTCATGATCAACCTTTAAATAGTATGGTTCTAACCAATCAAATTCATCTCCCTCAGAATTTACTGATAACCATTTTGTTTTTCCCGAAACAGTATCTAACGCCTGTATTCTTGAATTGATATGTTCCGAAACTATCATCATGTCATCTACAAAATCTAATCCAAATGGAGAATTAAATTTTCCAAGTTGACTCGTAGGTTTTTCTATCGCATCACCGTAGGTTCCCCAACTTTTTTCAAAATCTCCGGCAAGACTAAATTGTTCGATTCGATGATTACTTCCTTCAGCAATATATACACTCCCTTCATGTACTTGGACATCTGCTGGGGTCGTATAAATTTGCCCACTGTGAGTACCTCTTTCACCAAAACTATATAAAAATCTTCCAGATTTATCGAATACTTGAATTTTTGCATTGACACAATCAGTTATAAAAAGTGCATCTTTATAGAAAGCCGAACCGTATGGAAGTTGAAATTCCTCAGAATCATTTCCAATTTTCCCAAGAATAGAAATGGACTCAAACTTATCAAAATAGTCAATTCTTTCTTTATTCCATACCTGAATTTTTGAGTCCAAAAAAGTTAATCTAATGTTTGCAATACATTGTTCCCCATCTTTTTGTTCAAACCTACCAATTAATTCAACTGCTTTTACTGTCCCAAACTTTTTTCTAAGCCTTATGCTGTATCCTCGACTGTCTGAGTCTAGTCTTGCAATCCCTGCATGTTTTAGTTCTTTAAATTTTAAGTTTAATAGTGACAAATTATTTTTGGCATTATTGATTCCGACTCCTAAATAAATAGATTCTCCTTTGAATAAATCTTCATAATAAAAATCTTCATTTCTTAAGTGAAAATTTTCTTCAAAGCACAGTTGCGTATTTATATTGTCAAGCAGCATCGACTTTGCGTAATTAATTGACCGAGAAAGAGCCATTATTTCTGCGGAATTATATTTAATCTCGTCAGAAACTTTACTTAATTTTTTGGATAGGGTTATTAATTCAGTTGATAAGCGAGGTATTGAGTTAATCGCTTCGATAGCAGTTGTTTCATACTTCGACTCTATTTTTTGCATTTCTTTAAACTCAGACTCAGATATTATGATTTCTTTTTTTATATTATTTGGCGTCTGTAATTTTTGGACTTCATCATTATTTATTGATTTGTAAGGTGCTAATAAAATTAGTATATTCGCTTCACACATGCCACTCTTACTTTGAAACTCGCCAATTAAATTAATATTCAAAAAAGAATCGTTTACGCGATTATATAATTTTAATTGAATAATTGAGTCTGATTTAGAGATTTCGAAGAGTCCATATGATTTTATCCCTTTGTGCCTTATATCCTTTAAAATTAAATCATTGATACCTACTCGACTATTAATTTTAAAATCAATTAAATCGGAGTCATGTCTTTTCGCTAGATTAAAATCTTTATTTTGAAGTACTAATTTATTCTCATCACACTCAATAATTGCAGAATCTTTACCCAATTCTTTTTCAGCATATTTTATTTGATCAGTATAATTTGTGATCATTTCATAACTTCTCCTAAGCCTGTCTGATTCTTTTGAAAACTCTTCTTTTTTCTTGCTGAGTATTTTTTCTAAATTTTTTCTTTCATCATCAAATAATGACCAATTCGCAGTAGCATTTTTTTCATTCACATTAGAATATACATAGCCGACAGCTATTATTATTGAAATGACCGTAGTGATTAACAGCAGATAAAATAAAAATTTATATTTTTTATAAAAATTTATCATGTACATAAGAATATTATTTTAGATCCAAAAAGTCTATTATTTCTAAGTACTAAAAACATACAATTAGACCACTTCACTAATTCAATAATGCAACTGCACTCTCACCATACTCACCTAAAATAATTTCTAACTTCCCCAAATGTAATACCCCGTTTACCAGAAAAATTATCCTCTAATTTTAGGCTCATGAATTGGAAAGCGTGTATGCGGATGACCGTATCGTGGGTTCGAATCCCATCCTTTCCGCCAAAATAAATTGATTTCAATTTTTTTAAAGCAAGAAATATTTCAATTGATAGGTTAAGTGTCATATATTTGTAGTAAAATTTGATATTGAAAGAGCTAATATTTCTTGATAAAGAAAAAAGTATGAAAAACATATTGCCAATAATACTCTTCGTCTTTTTTATTCCTCTCGCAGCATCATCAGCTACTTGGGAAAATTGGAAAAAAGAGACTACTGAAATTTCTGAGGGTATTAAACAAACCATAAAAACTTTTTCATCTGGTCGCACTGAAACCACATACGAGATAAAAGTCAAAGTTAGGGGAAGAGATGTTTGGGTTGATGCCATTGAAATAAATGGCACCTATGAAATCTCTGAGAAAGGCGAGCAGCAAATCGAAAGACAAGAGTCGGGCAATGTTACTGGTCAAAGTTCTGGTAGTGGAGGTAGTAGTGGCGGTAGTAGTGGCGGCAGTGGCGGCGGCTGTTAATCAACTCTTACAAACTTCAACCTCATTAATACTTTCATAATTTAAGCTTGATGTTTTAAAATGCCTTTTGTCACTAGATAAACGAAGCGAATCTTTCAATTCTCCAACAAGAATTTTATCAAATATATTTAACAATCGCTGATCACAAGCAAATAAAAAAAATGGTTTTGCAACATTTTCATGTAATTTTTCATTATTCTCTTCATAACCCCAATAAGGAGGATAAATAATTAACGTTTTTTTTGAATCAAAATTACTTAATACGTCTCTTATTTGATCAATTATTTTTGACATAGATAATTGAAGTTCCTCATCATCTATGCTTAAGAATTGTTTAAGATTCGATTGTCTAACATCATTTGTGATTGTAAAAAATTTACCCTCAACCATTCCTTTAAGGATAATTAAATCATAGATAAATGGAGATTTTAAAACATCATAAATATTTTTTTCATTAAGAGGTACAAAATCTTCAACTTTCCATCCAGGTTGTATTCTAAAAATATCTGTTCCATAATTAAAGCCTAATACTATATCACTTTTATAATTAATTTTGGTTTCATTCATATCTCTGAGTTTTTCAGTAACTTGAAAAGGACCATTATTCGGTGCAGCATATAGAACAAGATTTTTATTTGGAAAAATTTCAGCAATATCATGAATTGTATCAGAATCTTTACTTGACCAATCAATCCCTAGAATTTGACTATCACCAAAAACGTGAACTTTACTTGAGTCATGTTCAGAGTTGACATTTATTAACCTTGCACCGTTTTCATCAGTTTCTATATGTATTTCTCCATCTCCTTTACTAAAGCAAAACTTTAAAGTTTCAGGTAGATAAACAATTTTTCCATTAGAAGCGTAAGGAATAAAGCTGAAACACTCAGCATATGAATTACATGCTAAGATAAAAAATAGTATTAAAATTTTGTATAAATAACTTAATATCATAAGTAATGTTCAAAATCGTAAATTTTAAAAAAAGAAATGTCAAAGGATTACCTTTACAAAAAGTTTGTTTAGACTTCGCATTAGCAGAATTTTCATCAGCTATCGAAATGCTATATGCAAGTAAAAAAGTTGATAATCCAAATTTAGCAATTGGATTTTTGAAGCATAGTTTAGACGAATATCGTCATACAAATTTTTTTAAAAAGCTAATTGTAGAAAGTGACAAATCTAATTCAAAAGAGGTGTTAAAATTTGTACCCCGTCTTGTTTATAGTAAAGGATTTATAAACGAAAATAGATTCTTGTTTGATAAAATGAAAATTAATGAGTTTTCTGTATTTATTGGAGTAAATGAGATGCAAGCTCTAAAAATATTTGAGAAGTTTAGAGACCAAAACTTACGATTAGAAGATAGTATCAAAAGAGAACTAGACAACATTATTAAAGAAGAAAGTGATCATTCTTTAAATACTAGCAGCATTTTTATTAACAATTTATCCAACCTGATTATTGATGAAGAAAAGCATTCTAGACTTGCTTTACAATTTTCTAAAAAAAACATAAAAAAAATGAAATATAAATTATTGTACTTTAAATATTTGATATCTAATAAACTGAGACATTTTGTTGCGAATTCTGAATTCACAAAAAAAATTTTATCATATATTATTGTATTTTTTTTGATACTGCTTACTTTTCCACTTAAATTTGCATTAAATACGAAGACCATATCAAATGGTTTCCATTTAGATAAAAACGATGCAAATTTAATTTTATGAAAAAATATATAATTGGTATCTCAGCTTACTACCACGAAAGCTCTATAACTTTACTATCAGAAAATAAATTACTGGATTACATTAAAGAAGAAGAAGTAACTCGAGTTAAAGGTGACTATAAATTTCCATTTCAAACACTTAAACTTATAATTAATAAATATAAAATCAAAAATTCTCAAATTGAAGCAATTGTTTTTTATGAGAAACCTTTTCTTGGCTGGTCTGCAATAACTTATAATGCCTTATCTAGTCCAATTAAAAAATGGAAAATGGTACTTAATCAATTTCAAAAGTTTTGGACAGGGTCCCTAAGCTTTTCTAGTGATCTATTAAAAATAATAAAAATTCCTAAAAAAAAAATATTCTATTGTCCCCATCACATAAGCCATGCTTTAAATGGTATATATTTCACTAGTAATCAAAAAAAGAATTTTTTAATATTTGTTATTGATGGGATTGGCGATGGTGAAACGATGTCCATTTTTAAAAAAATTAATAACGAGATTATTACAGAAAAGAAATGTGTTTATCCGCATTCTATAGGATTGTTTTATAGCACATTTACTCAATTCTTAGGCTTCAATGTTAATGAAGGAGAAAGTAAAGTTATGGGATTAGCATCATATGGAACACCTATTTTTAAAGATTTCATCCTAAACAAAATCATAAGTATAAAAAATGATGAAATACTTATTGATGAGACTTGGTTTTCTTTTACTTCAGAACCTGAGAGATCTTACTCAGAAAAATTTGAAAATAAGTTTGGTAAACCTGGAAAATTAATAGATTATTCTGATTTTAAAAGTGACGAATTTGCAAGACTTGCAAATATAGCTGCGTCTGTTCAATCCGCAACAGAGGAACTAATTAAAATATTAATAGCTATTTTTGTAAAAAAAACATCTATCAAAAATATTATTTTCTCTGGTGGTGTGGGTTTAAATTCAAGAGTTATGCAAATAGTCAGTGAAATGAATGAAATAGAAGAATTAACCGTACCAGCATCACCTGGAGATGCTGGCTCATCTTTGGGTGCAGCTATTTATGGAAATATGGTTTTATCTAATTTTAAATTTCCTGAATTTGAATTGTATCCAGGTAAATTTTATAATGAAAATATACAATCTAATATATTTAAGAGATTATTTAAAAAAATTGAGTTAAATAATGGAATAGAGGACGCTGTAGCTGACTTAATTCAAAAAGGGAATATAATTGCAACATTTATTAATCAACGTGAATTTGGTCCTAGAGCTTTAGGCTCAAGATCACTTATTTGCGCAGGTAATCAAAATAAAGTAGTCGAAAAATTAAATATAGAGATAAAAAAAAGGGAAAAGTTTAGACCTTTAGCGCCAATGATAAGAGATGAAAACTTCGATAAATATTTTTCATGTGCAAATAATTCTAAACACAATTTACTCTGGATGGGAATGACAGTTGATGTAAAAGAGGAAATGATTAATAAATACCCTAAAGCTGTTCATATAGATCATACGTCAAGAGTACAAATTATTAATAAGTATAATGATTTATTTTATTCGTTACTTTTAAAGTTAGAGCAAAAAGATGTTGATATATTGATTAATACGTCATTTAACATTGCAGGTGACCCCATGGTTTTTGATTTCGTTGACTGTTATACAAATATGAAAAGAATGGATATACAATATTTACTTGCTGATAATGGGCTTTATAAAATTAATAGTATATGATTAGGATTATTGAAATATTCTTGCATGTCAAAAAAAGACTTTCTCTGTTTCAGAGTATAATTATTCTAATTATTTCAATAATTGCAATTTTGGCCTTATTAATCAAAGCTCTCACATTTTTCTTGCCATTCACTTATGTAGCTTTTTAATTAATTTTAACTGTGTATGTTACAATCCACCAGTGACAAGACCTACAAAGCCGAGTATCAGCCATAAAACGAGCATAGCCTTTTCATCAAACTTTTTTGTACTTTCAATTCCTTTAATTTGCTTTCTAGCGAATAAGGTTAGAAGCAATATAAGGACTATCAGATATACAATAGTAAATGCCATAAGTGATAAGTGTAGCAAGTAAGAAATAATTGTATATAAAATATATATAATGAAATTTTTTAGACATTCTTCCTCGCTTTTAGTGATAGTAGGTGGATGTGTTCTTTTATTAGTATCATTTGGAATAAGACACTCATCTGGATTGTATTTAATTCCTATTTCAGACCATATACAAACTGGAAGAGAAGTGTTTGGTTTCGCTATTGCTATTCAATTCCTTATGATTGGGATTGGATCCCCAATCTTTGGAGCAATTGCTGACAAATATGGTTCATCTATTGCAGGTCTGTACGGAGCAATATTTTTTTTAATTGGTCTATACATGATGTCTCTTGTTGAAGGGTCGTGTCTATTGATAGTTTCGCAAGTGGTCTTTGGATTTGGTTGCGCTGGGTGTGGAACGGCAGTAATTCTTGGAGCTGTAGGTAAAGCAGTTACAGGAAAATACCAAACGTTGTCATTGGGTATTGTAATGGCTGCAGGTTCTTTGGGGCAATTTATAATTGTACCACTATCAGGATTTATGATCGAAGCAACTGATTGGCAAAAATCAATTGTCTACCTTTGTTTTATATCCTTAATAATGATTTTATTTGCTTTAACTCTAACAAAATCTTCCTTTAATTCAGGAAAGGATGATCAAGTTGCTCAATCATTATCATCTGTACTCAATGAAGCTTTTGTAAATAAAAGCTATGTGTTGTTAACAGTTGGTTTTTTTGTATGTGGTTTTCATGTTTCATTTGTAGCAACCCATTTACCAGCTTATTTGACCGACCTCTCATTACCTTTGTGGATTGGTTCTTGGTCGCTCGCTTTGATTGGTTTATTCAATGTTTTTGGGACATTATATTTTGGTCATTTAGGTGATCAAAATTCTAAAAAAAATCTTCTAGTTATTTTATACACACTTCGTGCACTTTTATTCTTAGTATTTATTTTTCTTCCTAAAACTGAGATCACAGTACTAATTTTTGCTGCATTACTGGGTATTCTTTGGCTGTCAACTGTTCCTCTTACCAGTGGTATTATTTCTGTAATTTTTGGGACCAAATATATGTCTATGCTGTATGGCTTTACATTCCTTTCACATCAAGTTGGTTCATTTATGGGCTCTTGGTTTGGAGGTCGTTTTTATGATTTTTATGGTTCATATGATATCATGTGGTGGGTATGTGTATTTCTTGGTTTTGTATCTGCATTGATGCATTTTCCAATTACTGAAAAACCAATCAAAAGAAAAATTGCTTAAGCAAATATTAAATTTATTAATTATTTTATTGATTCTATTACTAAATAAGTTTTCCACTTATCCACAAGTTAAGAAATACAAATAATTTTTTTTTTATTTAATAATTCTTTTTAATAAATTAATATTTTTTTATCGGAACAACAAAGATCGAAAGCCTTTCGGGGAGTTTGTTCAGAGTTAGTCCGGAATTTCGGGGCGATATGGAGACCTTTCGGGGTATTTGTAGCGCCCCGTTTTTTTTGTGCTTTGCGTCTAAAAATCGGATACAAATTTCATATGTTTTTAGACTTTACCCTTCTTTATTTTTTTATTCCTTTGTTTTTTGTTATTTCTATAACTCCAGGTCTTTGCATGACTCTTGCTTTAACTATGGGTATTACCATTGGCCTTAAAAATACGATGAAGATGATGGTTGGGGAACTCATAGGCGTACTAATTGTTGCTGGAAGTGCAGTTATTGGTGGTGGGGCTATCATTTCGTCATATCCAATGACATTTCTCTTTTTTAAATATGGAGGAGGAATTTATTTGATGTTTGTAGGCTATCAAATGTTCAATTCAAGAGGATCATTAGCATTAAACTTAGACGGAACACATTCTTTTGAGATTAATTTTTTAAAGTTAGCAAGTAAGGGATTTATTACCGCTGTTGCCAACCCTAAGGGATGGGCTTTTTTTATTGCTATGGTACCCGCATTTATCAATTATGACTTAGCGCTCATGCCTCAGATGTCAGCATTGGTTGTCATAATTTTAATAATAGAATTCATATCTTTGATGATTTACGCAACTGGCGGACAGATGCTTGGTATTATCTTGAAGAAACAAAAAAATATTCAATCAATAAATCGTTTAGCTGGTTTACTAATGGTAGGCGTTGGGATTTGGTTAGCTCTTAGTTAGACTCTGTTTAAAAAGCATCCCAGGTCCTTTTGTTGATTCATTTCCAGAACCACGAAACATATGCCATATCATCGCCTGGTTTGAAGATACAACAGGTTTATTCAGTACGCGTTCTGCTTCATCTATTATTTTAAACGTTTTCAAATTTGTGCATGAAATAAATACTGCATCACAATCATTTTTTCCAATTTCTAATATTGCTTTCAAACTATCTCTTTCAGATATTCTTGCCACTACTGTGTCATCAGACTCATTAAATGATTTCTCGATTGATATATTAAAATCACCACTCTGAAGATTTTGTTTGAGTTTTTGAGTTACAGATTGCTCATAAGGTGAAACAAATGCAATATTCTTGCATCCAAAGCTATTAAGCGCTTCCTTAACCGCTCTTATTGGATCTGTTATAAAAGCATTTTTATGTTGCTCTTTAATTAATTTATTTATTTTTTCAGAGCCAATTACCGTTGCACCTGAGGTACATGCATATCCAATACTGTTAAAGTCAATTTTTGGGAGTAGGTCCACTGCAATTGGTAAATCATTTTCCATTCTTGCAAGATTCTCATTATTGACAGATTGGTCACAGGGAATCCTTGAGTGATAAATGGCAACACTCTCATCAAGTGTGCTTCTTATCTCTTGCTCAACTGTCTCATCACTTTGCAGTACGATTAATCCAAATCTCATACTGTAATAATCTGGATCATCTAGCTTAAAATTCTTCTCCATAAAATTTATCTCGCTGCTTTTAATATTACACTTCTAGTTTCTGCAGGATCAATTACTGCATCAATTTCAAGGTGAGCTGCAGCTTCAATTGCTTTCCCTTTTTCATACAATTGATCGACTAACTTATTAAAAAGTTCTTCTCTTTTAATTTCATCTTTTATTTCATCAAGTTCTTTTTTGAACCCAAGCTTGATGGCACCTTCTAATCCCATTGCTCCAAATTCTCCAGTAGGCCATGCAGCCGAGTATACTGGTTGATGAAAACTTCCTCCAGCTAATGCTTGTGCACCCAGTCCATAGCCTTTTCTTAAAAAAATTGTGATCAAAGGTATTTTTATTTGCGAACCTACTTTAAAAAGAGCAGACATTCTTCTAACTGCCCCTTCTTCTTCACTATCGGGTCCAACCATAAAACCAGGTGTATCGACTAGAGAAATAATTGGAATATTTTGAAGATTGCAAAGCTCAATAAAATTTGCAGCTTTATCAGCTGATTCTGAATCGATTGCTCCACCAAGGTGTTGACTGTCACTCGCCATCAATCCAAATGATTTTCCTTCAATGCGTATAAATCCTGTTACGATACTCTTCCCATACATCTGTTTGAGTTCTATAAAGGTATCTTTATCAGAAATGATATTAATAATATTTCTGATTGGATAAGACCATTTTCTATTTTTTGGCATGATATTTTTTAATTGAGCCTGATCTTCAACTTTCCAATCAACTAAATCACCTTGAAAGTAAGAAAGTATTTTCTTTGCAAAATCTGTTGCTTCGGCTTCATCTTTAGCTACTAAATCAATAACACCATTTTTTTCATTTGCTTCTGATGGACCTATTTCTTTTGGGCTATAGGATCCAAGACCACCTCCCTCAATCATTGCAGGACCTGCCATACCAATCCATGAATTTTTGGTAGCTATTCTAATATCTGCACACCCAAATAGAGCGGCGTTGCCTGCAAAACAGAAACCATTATTTATGGCAATTCTCAAGCACCTTCCAGTGAGACCTCCCCATAAAGCAAAAGTAGGGACATGTAATCCTGCTATGCTTGTAGTGATGTCTGTATCGCCTGGTCTACCACCTCCACCTTCAGTAAATATAACAATTGGTAGTTTATATTTTTTTGCTTTCTCGCAAATCCGATCAAGCTTCATATGATGAAAATAACCTTGTGTTCCCGCTAAGACAGAATAATCATAGACAATAGCAACGGCATCAGTTGACTCATTATCTATTATATTACTATTAATTTTACAGAACCCGGTGATAACGCCATCACCAGAAGTTTCCATTAAAAGTTCTTCTTGGCTTTTGCGACTTTTTTGAGCCGCTACAGCAAATGCTCCATACTCAAGAAAGCTGTCTTTATCAACAAGATCATAAAGATTTTCTCTTGCAGTTCTTAGATTTAGTTTATGCCGTTTATTTTTTGCATTTTCTCGAAAATCATCAGTTGTCTTGTGTAGCCGTTCAATAAATTCATCAAAGTTTTTTTTATCTTCCATGTGTAACTCTATAGCATTTTTCTCAATATCTTATCCTTTTGAAAAGCATGATGATATATGACGGCACTCAAATGGACAGAGAAAAGAATTAAAAGAAAATAAGCTGACAACGCGTGAATTGCATAAAATTTATCAGCAAGATCAAAGTTGTAGTAATCAACTGATGCTTTCATAATGATAAAATTTACTTCCTCGCCGGATAATAAAAGTTTACTTATGCCACTTATAGTTATGACCAATAAAGTCATATAGAAAAGACCATGCACAACTTGAGAGGCAATAATCTGGATTTTGCTCATTGATATATTATCAATGGGCTTTGTATTAATTGATTTCCATATCAATCTTAATAGTGTTATGTAAAAAATAGTCATACCAATGATTATATGAACATTCTCAATAGAGAGTTTAAATTCAGAAAACTCAAGATTGTCTAAATAAATTCCTAGAGGTAGTTGGAACAGTAATATTACAAAAGTAATCCAGTGGAAAAGACGTGCAAGAAATCCATAAGAATTAGTGTCATTTGTAATTTTCATATTATATAATTAAATACATGATTAATTTTTTTCAATTTCTAATCTCCTCAATTCTATCGATATTACTATTAATTGTAATTGCTTTTGCGGACGATCACGGAAATATTATTAAGGAGAGAAAGTCACTATTTAAGCAGAATTATAGTCATGCTAAGAGAATGAGTGCTGAAATTACTAAAGGGAATAATGAGAAAGTGATTGAGCTATCACAAAAGATGAGCACAAATTATGACAAGCTTTTAGATTTATTCCCGGATAACACCAAAACAGGCTACGATACAGAGGCTTTGCCAACGATATGGCTACAAAAAGAAGAGTTTAATACCCTAATGATAGAGACTTCAAATAAAGTTAGAGAGTTTACAGTCATTGCATACGAACTAACTGGAGATGAGTTAAAAGATGCCCAAAAGAAACTAATCTGGTCAAGTTGTAAGACTTGTCACGATAAGTTTAGAATGCCTCATTAAACTTAAGCTACAATTGTCATACTAATTATTCTTCTTATGCCAGGATCATTGTTTTTATAACGATGTTCAAAAATAAAAACCCCTTGCCATGTTCCCAAATCAAGCTTTTTCTCTTTAATGGGTATATTAATACTTGTATTTGTTAAAGCTGACTTAATATGGGCTGGCATATCGTCAGGTCCTTCTTCCCTGTGTGCATAATTTTCTGACTCAGGGACTACACGATCAAAAAAATCTAATATGTCTTTTAGAACATTTGAATCAGCATTTTCTTGAATGACAAGTGATGCTGAAGTGTGCTTAATAAATAATGTACACAAACCCTTTGCTATTCTGTGCTTTGCAATAGCCTGGTTTATTATTTCAGTGATATTGTAAAGCCCTTTGCCATCAATAGTAATTTCGAGTTCTTTTTGGATTAACATTTTAGATATCAATAATTAGGAATTTAAATTAAATTTAAAATAATGATAAATCATAATGAGTCATTTTCAAATATTGGATTGAATCTTAAGGCAACTTATACCCAATTGCCTGAGATACTTTTCTCTAAATTAATGCCCATAAGTGTTAAAGACCCCAAAACTGTGGTCCTCAATAACGAATTATCCTCTGAGCTAGGGATAGATTTTTCAGACTTATCCAGTAAAGACCTCTCTAATTTTTTATCTGGTAACACAATACCCAGTGGGATTGGTCCTTTCGCGCAAGCATATGCTGGTCATCAATTTGGAAATTTTACAATTCTTGGCGATGGAAGAGCTCTAACCATAGGGGAGCAAAGCACTCCTAAAGGCGAAATTTATGACATTCAGTTTAAAGGATCTGGGAAAACACCATACTCAAGGGGAGGTGATGGAAGAGCGGCTCTTGGCCCTATGCTTCGTGAATATTTAATTAGTGAAGCCATGTTCTATTTAAATATTCCTACCACAAGAAGTCTTGCTGTGGTTGAAACAGGAGAAAAAGTTTTTAGAGAGACACCTTTAAAAGGAGCTATCCTAACAAGAGTTGCAGCTAGTCATGTTAGATTTGGTACATTTCAATTTTTGGCAGCTCACAAAGACATTGATGCGATGTCAAAATTACTTGACTACTGCATCAAAAGACACTTCCCAGAAATTTTAGATAGTCCAAATAAAGTAATTAAATTTATAGAGTTAGTGATGGCAAAACAAATTGATCTAATAGTAAACTGGATGCGGGTTGGATTTATACATGGCGTTATGAATACAGACAATTCAACCATTTGTGGAGAAACTATTGACTATGGTCCATGCGCCTTCATGGATCAGTATGATCACAAAGCGGTATTCAGTTCTATCGATTTTCAAGGAAGGTATGCCTATGGGAATCAACCAGCAACTATTCATTGGAATTTAGTGAGACTTACCGAAAGCTTACTGCCTTTAATTGATAAGGATGAGTCAAAATCTTTAGAAGTTGCTCAGTCAACTATTGATTCTTTTAGTAATATTTTTAACAAAGAATGGCAAAATATGATGCGATTAAAACTTGGACTAACTGATCAAAGTGAAGAAGACGAAGAATTAATTAAGGATTTGCTATCATGGATGCAATCTAAGAAACCAGACTTTACAAATACTTTTGCTAACTTGATGGATAGTAATCATGCAAATGATGAAGAGTTTGAAGAGAATGATTTTCTGAAATGGAAAAAGAATTGGAAAGAAAGAGTTAATAATAAAGATTATTTAAATATTATGAAAAAAACTAATCCAATTTTGATTCCTAGAAATTCTTTAGTTGAAGAAGCTCTTCATGAAGCAGAAACAATTGGAAAGCTTGATAAATTTAATGAACTCAATAAAGTAATTGCTTCACCTTACAATATTGAAAAAGCACCTAAAAAATATTTAGATACACCTAAAAAATCTAATATACCTTACAAAACCTTTTGTGGAACTTAATAAACTCTAAGTTTCTTTTCTAAGCGTCTTACTAAATACGAAACAATCAGAATCAAAACTAAATATTCTATAACTAAAAAAGTATAAATTTCTAAGGGTCGATATTGACTGACTACAAGTTCATTAGCTTTTCTCGTCAACTCGTTTAAACCAATGATAGATACTAGGGATGACATTTTTAACATATATACGAATTGGTTTCCTAATGCAGGTAAGATAATTCTTACAGCTTGAGGCAGTGTGATGTGATAAAAAATCTGAAAAAAATTCATACCCATAGACAATCCAGCCTCTTTTTGACCTTTTGGTACAGCCTGAATTCCAGATCTAAAAATCTCAGCAATAAAAGGACTTTCACATATACTGAGAGCAATTATGCCAGCAGTAAATGCAGTAAAATTTAAGTTTAGTAAAACTGGTAGACCATAATAAACCCATAAAATCATTACTAAGACAGGTATTGCTCGAATAATTTCTGTATAGCCAATATTTAATGCATAGAGAGCTTTATTTTTTGAAATGCTAGCAACAGAAACAATTAAACCTAAAAGTATTGCGAATGATATCGAAATCACAGATAGGATTATTGTATACCCTAAGCCGCCAACCAAAAATTCAATATTTGAGAGTCCTACCTTGTTATTTGGTAAAATTACATACCAGCCCCACTGATAATTTGAAGAACATCCCATAAATACTAAAAAAGTCAGAAGCATCATAAGAGTAGGAATTTTTTTGGTGATATTGAAATTCATGATAAAAAATATAATTGTATAACTTAAATAACACGTATAATTCTTAAAAAATATTAAAAAAAGGAAAGCCACATGAAGTTCATTCAAACCCTATTAATCTCTTTTATCCTATTTGCCTCAACGCTATCTAATGCATCAACCCTTGATGAGATTATGAAAACCGGATTGCTAAAAGTCGGAACAACGGGCGATTTTCCTGGTTGGAGCTTTAAAAACCCTGAAACAAATGAATATGAAGGATATGATATTGATGTAGCAAAAAAATTGGCTGAAGATATGGGTGTTGATATTGAATTTGTTGCTACTGATTGGAAGAATCTTGTTACAGGTGTAGTATCTTCTAAATATCATATGACTTCAAGTGCTTCAATTACCACTAAGAGAGCACTAACTGCTGGTTATTCAAATTCATATTATGGCACAGGGACAGTCGCAATGACGCTCTCAGAAAATTTAGAAAAAATAGGTAACTGGGATAATATTAACAATAGTGATACGACAGTTGCTGTTACTTTAGGAACAGTTTTTGAGAATGAGGCTAAAAAATCTTTCCCAGATTCAAAATTATCAATGGTAGAGGCTCCTGCGCGTGAATATCAAGAGGTTTTATCTGGTAGGGCAGATGTATCTCTAACAAGTAAAGTTGATGCAATGAAACTCATTAATTTATACCCGGAACTATCAATAATAAACATTGATGAGCCAAAGAATGCCAAGTTGTTCGCAATCTTGCTACCCCGAGACGATCAAGAGTGGATTAATTTTATTAATCATTGGATTGATGATCAAAAAAATAAAGGTTTTTTCAATCAAACAGCGTCAAAGTTTGGCTTATAATTCCTCTGCATCAAGCTAATTTGATATATAGAAAACTTATAGACGGATGCTGCAAAAATATAGTTGATGGTCAGTATAACTAAAAACATCGTGGCAAACTCAACATTTAAATAAACTACTGCTATTGATAGTGCGCCGATAGGCAATACGATCATTCTCATCAAATTAATTATCATTTGATAATTTGGCTTTTTAAGACCTTGAAGTAATGCTGATGATATGAAGAAAATTGGATAGCATGGACCTGCGAATGCAGCAATTTTTAAATATGTTGATCCATAAAATATTATTTCTTTATCATCACTAAAAAAATACATTATGTAGTCTGCTGAAAAGAAAATAAATATTCCGCATGTTGCCATGAAGATTGTCCCATAAAGAATCGACTTTTTATATGTTTCAAGGATTCTATTAAAATTTGCAGCCCCAAAATTTTGACCAACCAGTGCAAGAGTTGAAGCATTCAAGCCTAAGACTGGTAATAAAAATAATTGTTCGAAACGAATAGCCGCTCCGTATCCTCCCGCAGAATAATCACCGTACATTGAAACATAGTACAGCAGAACAAAAACACCCAAACCAATAAACATCATTGAGCCAATTGCGGGTATGGCTTGAGTAAAGATTTCTTTTTGCAAACTTAGTTTTGGCATGAAGCATTCCAGATCAAGATATTTTTTTAAGTTAGTACTATTTACCTTTACAATAATATAAATTAAGCCAACGAATTGAGAGCAAAGTGTGGCTAAAGCTATACCTTTGATTCCCATAGCAGGAATAAAAAGTGCTCCATAAATGAATACTGGATTTAAAAATAGATTAAGAAAAAAAGTAAAAATTAAAACATTCCTTAATGATTTCGTATCTCCTTTTGAGACTAAAAACGAATTTATAGTTAATTGTAAAAAAAATAGAGATGCGCCTAAAAAAATAATATTCATATAATCTTTTGCGTAGAAAATAATTTCAGGACTTGTTTTCAAAAAAATTAGGATAGGTTCTGTTCCATAAATGCCCACAAATGTTACTAGTGTTGATATTATTAAACTGGTGAGAATGGCTTGGGCGAGTAGAAGAGATGCTTTTTTTTCATCTCCTTTTCCAAGAGCATTAGAAATTAATGCTGTAATGCCAATTGATAATCCCGCTGTAAAGCCAATGATAATGAAGTAAATTGGAAATGATTTAGCAATGGCCGTGATTGCGCTAGGAGATATTAAGCCAGCGAATTTGACGTCAACGATGTTATAAAGTGTTTGAAATAGGGTTCCAACACTTGAGGGTATGGCAATTTGCCTTATTAAAGTGGAAATATTATCTTTTGTTAGGTCCATAAAATTAAGTTATATCTTCTTTTTTTGTGTATCAAATTTTTGTAAATCTTAAGTAATAGTTAATTAAATTATTATTATTAAAACAATTTACATTTAGCTTATTAATCTATAAAAAACGATTAAAGATTACGTTTTTGTTCCTTTTTCTGGAGTAATACGAAGTCTAAATTAAACAAAAAGGAATAAGAATAATATGGCTACTGGTACTGTTAAATGGTTTAATCCAAAAAAAGGTTATGGTTTTGTTGCACCTGATGAAGGTGACAAAGACATTTTTGTTCATATCAC
Source organism: uncultured Pelagibacteraceae bacterium (assembly GCA_902518415.1). Classification (GTDB taxonomy): domain Bacteria; phylum Pseudomonadota; class Alphaproteobacteria; order Pelagibacterales; family AG-422-B15; genus CACNXQ01. Next base: position 74,078 of record CABYGA010000001.1, read on the forward strand.
TGCTGTTCAAGCAGCTGGTATAAACAGATTGGATGAAGGCCAAAAAATAAGCTACGAAGCTGAAGAAAAAAATGGAAAAGTATCTGCAGTTAATTTGCAGATTTCAGAATAATTCTAAGCAGCTTTATAAATCATATCTAGCCACATGGTGAATTCGTCTATTAATTCACTTGAAGGCTGGATGATTTTAACTCTTTTATCCTTTGTACTGACTTGAGTTGTAAGTGACCCCTTACTTATTTCGTCATTAATGAAGTTTATTATGGTGGCTCTTGATGCTAAATCAGCCATGTTTTTTGTTAAATATTCTTTAGTGCATTCAATTTTATTTATATCTTCATCGAAATGAAATTTCATAATCTCAAAACAAATCCTGATCCCATAAACAGAGCGTCTAAAATGGCTCAATCTTCCAAAGATTTTTTTATCTCCAGCAGAGTCAAAAACCTTAATCTGCTGATTAACGCCTTTAAAGATGTTTTCTGATTTCATTTTCTTTTTCCTTTATTAAACTTAATAATCATATTATTTTTTATAGATAATAATTAACTATAATTGGTTGCCATATTGGCGCTTTTATTCGATCGAGACTAATTGACTGAAAACACCCTAATTATTTGTTTCATATATGAATAAAGATAACTCATCTGTAATTTGGCAGCTTATTCAAGAAACTGGTGATAATCTAAAAGGTAAACTACCAGCACACCCTAACCATCCGAAAGGACGAAATCCATACGCTCACGTGGCTCTGATGGTCAAAAATCATTTTGGAATGTCATATAAAGATGTTTCTGATGATAAAATAGAGGAAGTAAAAGACTACCTAAACTATCTGAGAGAGAATCCTGAATGAGTATCTAACTGTTTGGTTTCCACTCTGGCTTACCAAAAAAAGACAAAAGTTTACTTTTAATTCCCTTGGATTTTTTGAAGTCCTTATACATTGAATGCCAGAACATAAAGGTAATTTTTAGAGGATTGAAGGTATTAACATTTTCTCGTATTCCATACCTAACTTCTTCTTGTTCCGCTGCATAGGTTCCAAATAATTTGTCCCATATAATTAAAAGGTTTCCATAATTTTTATCAATATAAACTTCATTACTGCCATGGTGCACTCGGTGATGCGAGGGCGTGATGAATATATATTCAAGAATACCAAGTTTATTAACCCATTTAGTATGAGTTAGTAATCCGTAAAGGGTAGATACTGCGCCTGCTATAGCAGTTATAATTGGATCAAAACCTATAAGAGGCATTACTGCAAAAAAGGGAACTTTTGTTAAAGGACCAAACCATGCTTGTCTTAGAGCGACTGTGAAATTCATTTCTTCACTTGAGTGGTGGTTCATATGTACAGCCCATAAAAACCTAATTCTATGCGAACATCTATGATACCAATAATATATTAGATCGATGACTATAAATGTCATCAACCATACTAACCAAGTGGGCAAGAGTTCGTTAATTGTAATAAATTTGTATTGATAGAGAAAAAGGGAGAAAAAGAAAATTGAACTCTTGGTCAAAAGTGACACTAAAACATTGCCAAATAATAGCCCAAATCCAGCAAGAGAGTCCTTTAGCTTATAATATCCAAGATTATTTATGGTTGAATATGTCACCTCAGCCGCAATAAGCGTTAGAACTATAGGCACACCGTAAAAATATATATCTAATTCATTCATATTCATTTCTATTGAAATATATAACACTAGATTTAAATGATTAAAGTATGAAAAATATATTTATCCTAGTATTTGTGACTTTATGCCTTGATTTTGCAGCATTTGCAAAACAGGATGGTGGTGGTAACTCCGGTGGTCAAGGAAGTTCAGGAGGCAGCTCAGGAGGCAGCTCAGGAGGCAGCTCAGGAGGCAGCTCCGGTGGCAGCTCCGGTGGCAGTTCAGGCGGTGAGTCTGATGGAACAGGTTATCGAGGATCAACAGGCTATGATGGTGAGCTAAAAAGGATACTATTCGAAATTGAAAAAAATGAAAACTATGAAGGAGCTCTTAAAGATTTAGAAGTTTATGTTTACGAAAACCCTCAAAATGCTAATGGGTGGAGCTTAATAGGTTTCGCAAGCAGAAAGCTTGGTAAGTATGAAGATTCAGAACTTTATTATAGCACTGGATTAGAAATTGATCCAAATCACGATGATATTTTAGCATATCAAGGAGAACTGTTTCTTGAAACAGGTAGATATGAAAAAGCAGTTCTTAATCTTGAAAAATTGACTGAGATATGCGTTTTTAATTGTGATGAGAAAAAAGAATTAAGTGAAGCAATTTCAAAGTATGAAAGTGAAAATAATTTCTAATAAGTTGATTTCTTCAAAAACCTAATTAAGCTCAAATATTAGGTAAATTATAATGATTAAGTTTTTAGTATTTTTTGTAATGGGCGCAGCTACTCTGTATTTCATAATACGTGCATTCGTAAACAGTGAACCAGGTAAAGTAGGAAGATTTTTAAAGGTAATTTTTGCAGCAGCAATTCTTTTTGGAATCATTTATTTTTTATTTAGAGGTAATTTAGGTTTCCTTGCTCCATTAATAGGTCTCGCCAGAAGACTGCTGGTTGGGTTTTAATAGATGGAACAATTGTTTAGGAAAATTTCAATTATCATCTTCTTCTTTATTTCATCGATTATTTTCTTTACTTCGTGTGATAATGGTTCTGATCAGTCAGCTGCTTTTACAGGTGTTAGGGTTATAGATAATTCTTATTCTCCACCCGTTGTTCGAATAAATCCTGGTGGTAAAGTTCGGTTTAATAATTGGGGCAACAATCCTCACAATGTTATTGCTGTTGATGAAAGTTGGGGCTCCCTAGCAGAAATTCCCAAGGGGGATTATCTAGATATAAATTATGAAAATGAGGGGTTATATAAATATTTATGCTCATTCCATGCTTCACCAGATGGAAAATGGGGCATGGTTGGTTCTGTTGTTGTAGGTGATATAAATTATGAAGATTATACTAACTTTTCAAAAAAAGATGTGGTTTCTAGATTTACAGGGAATGTCAGGCATGTACCTGATAATTACGAAACTATTCAAGATGCTGTAAACGCTTCAAACCCAGGTGATCTTGTTTTAATCAAACCGGGTATTTACTACGAGGAAGTTGTTGTAAATGTCCCTTCAATCACGATAAGGGGTTGGGATAGAAATACAACAATCATCGATGGGGAGTTTGAAAGAGGTAATGGCATTTTAGTGGCTGGTGTCGATGGAGTAGTTATAGAAAATCTAACTGCAAGAAATGCATTACTGAATGGTTTTTATTGGGCGACAGTGAAAGGTTATAGGGGCTCTTATTTAACAGCGTATAATAATGGTGATTATGGTGTATACGCATTTGACGCTGTCGACGGGGTTTTAGATCATTCTTATGCATCTGGCTCACCAGATGCAGGTTTTTATATTGGTCAATGTTATCCATGTGATGCAATCGTTCATGATGTTATTTCTGAAAATAATGGACTCGGCTATTCAGGAACAAACTCGGGTGGATCTTTATATATTATAAGTTCAGTATTTAAAAATAATAAAGGTGGATTAGCGCCCAATACTCTAGACTCGGAACTTTTACCACCTGAAAGAGAAACTTTTATTATTGGCAATCTTATTGAAAACAATAACAACACAGATGCCCCTGCAACCCAAGCAACCAATTTATCTCTGGGAAATGGAGTAGTTATTGCAGGAGGTAATAACAATATTATTAAAAATAATGTTATAGCCAATCACGATCTTTATGGTGTTATTATAACAGCCACTGCAGATGTGAATTACTGGCCTGCGCATGGCAATCGGGTTGAAAGTAATTTGATTATAAATTCTAAAAGGGCTGATATCGCATCTAGTGGCATCTCTAATTTAGGTAACTGTTTTGAAAATAATTATTTCAACACTTCAATTCCACCCGGCTTACAAACCCTCAACAAATGTGACTCTTCTTTCTATCCCTTAAGTGCAGATTTATCAGGTATGTGGTCATCTTTAGCGCGTGTAATTCAGACAAGTGATGGAAACTATGATCAAGGTGATTGGCGTACATTTGAAGCGCCCATTAACCAACCCAATATGCCCATTATGGATAAATTAATAAGTCTCGGTTATGATAAAACTTCATTGCCTGTTACAAAAATTTGGAGCTCAGTTAAGCCTGCAGTTGAGGTTTTTAGTCAATATGAGTATGTTTTAGAAGAAATAGAGCTACCACAAGAAGCTAGAAACTATTTGAACTAATCCTCTAATTGTTTAACCTATAATTAGGAGATAATAATAAATGCCTGGAGTTACTTTTTTTCCATTAGAGGATGTCCCTTTTTTATCGCTCTTCTTTAATTTTTATGGATATTACCTTCCAATCTTCTTGTATGCCACCTGGACGGCAACAGCCTTATTTGACTTACACATTGGAAAATATAGAAGTATTCCATCTAAAATAACTTGGACACTTATTTTAATGTTCATTCCTTTAGTTGGTCCACTTGTTTATCATATGTTTGCAGCTAGGGAATTAGATGTTGTTATTAGAGCTACGATGATTTTTGGAGGTATTGCTGTTATGACAATCGTTTTTCTTTACCTTGGTTTTGCACTTTAAATAAAAGTGAAGTTCGACTCTCGTATAACGCCCATCAAAAGTAATTTAGCTGCTTCTTCATATAAATATATTGTTAAAAGAGCAAAATATTCTAAAGGCACAAAATATACAGTGGTCTGCTCATTTGCACCCTTATATTCAGACAAAAAATCTAAATTAAGTACCCAACTTTTATTTGGAGAAGAGTGTATTGCTTATGAAGTATCCAAGGATTGGTCTTGGGTCCAATCATTAAGGGATCAATATGTCGGATATACACCAACAGCTAATCTATCTAGAAAATTATTTAAGCCCACTCACAAAGTAACCTCTCTTCGAACTAACATTTACAAGGAGCCTGATATCAAAAGTAAAGATCTATTTCACTTAAGCTTTAATTCAGTCTTGGAAGTAAAAAAAACTAAAGGAAAATTTTCACTCGTTAATGGAGTAGGCTGGTGTCCGACAAGTGATCTATCTTTAATTAATAAAGTGGGGCTAGATAGAATTAAATATGCAAAGCAATATTTGGATACTCCTTATTTATGGGGCGGTAGAGACTCTATGGGGATTGACTGCTCAGGACTTGTTCAAAATCTAGTACAGATTAATAATAAAATTTTTCCAAGAGACACGGATATGCAAGAAATTTTTATAACTAAAGAGATTATGAGTGAAAAGATACTCAAAGCAGGTGATTTGATCTTTTGGAAAGGTCATGTAGCTATGATGATTGATAATAAGAATATCATCCATGCTAATGCTTATCACATGAAAACAGCAACAGAGTTATTAAGCGCTGCTAAAAAAAGAATATTCAAAACAAATGGAAAAATAAAGAAAATGGGAAGACTTTAGACTAACTAAAGTTAAATTTATTTCTTATAAACCAGAGAAGTATTAGTGAAGGTATTACCATTAAGGCAGTAATTATAAAGAATGTCCCCCAATCACCCTGCAGCCAATCTACAAGTGAACCTGATGAGGATGCCATAAGAGTTCTGCCGGCAGTCCCAAGAGAGGCAAGAAGGGCATACTGTGTCGCAGTATAAGTGCGGTCAACAAGTAAAGAAATAAACGTAACAAAAGCAACGGTTGCAAACGCAGCAGCAAGGTCGTCAAGAAGTACAGCAGCAGCAAATAATAATTCAGACTTATCTGACCATGCCATAAAGCTGAACATTATATTTGTGATAGCCATTGCTATGCCTGATATAAATAAGGCTTTTACAACTCCAGATTTAATGGCAAACCATCCTCCCAAAAGAGTAAATGTGATAGTTGTAATCCATCCGAGACCTTTTGAATAAATTGCAATATCGGATTTTGAAAATCCCATCTCGTCATAAAATATAATGGACATTCTTCCAAGAAAAGCCTCACCAATTTTAAAAAGGAAAATGAATCCAATAATTAAGAAGCTAATGGTCACACCATTTTTTTTAAAGAAGCTAGTTAGTGGACTGATAATTGTGCTTAAGAACCAAGCTGATAATCCAGCTGCTTTAAATTTATCTTGATCTTGCTTTTGGGCATTTTGTCTATCATTAGATGTGTCTTCGGGAATAAAAAGTAATCCAATATTAAATAAAAGAATTAATAGGCAAAGAAATATAAAAGTGAGCTGCCAGTAATTTGTAAATCCAACCACTTCTAAATAATCGGCAACAAATAAAGTTAACATTCCTCCAATTTTATAACCTGTCCACCATCCAACTACAGCAATCGATGCGCCTGCAGCCATTGATGCTTTTTCATTTGCAGATATTTGTTCAATTCTAAGAGCGTCAATTGTTATATCTTGTGATGCTGACGAAATTGCAATTAATAACCCTAAGAAAATAATAACTTCAAGATTATTTATTGGACTGAGAAAACTCCAACAAATAAGACTGCATAAGATTATTAGTTGAAGAGATATTATCCATGATTTTCTATGACCTATTTTAGTTGTTAGAAATGGAATTTTTATTCTATCAATTAAAGGAGCCCACAAAAAGTTAATTGCATAAACTCCAAAAATTAAACCTGCCCATCCAATAGTACTTCTTGAAAGTTCAAAGTCTTTTAACCAAAGTGACAACGCACTGCCAATTATTACCCATGGAAAACCACTAATAGCACCCAAAAGTAAAATGCGAAGCATTCTGTTATCAATATAAATTGATAAGCTAACATTTTCTTTTGTCATATTAAATGAGAATAAGGTTTAGAGCCTGCAGCAGTCAATTAATATATTAAGTAATTATTAATTTATTCAATCGGAGCAGGATTATCGCTGAAACTTCTTAAATAAAGAATAACATTTGCTCGGTCTTTAGCCTTCTTCAGTCCAACAAATGACATTTTAGTCCCTTGGATATATTTTTTCGGATTGATCAAATAACTATTTAATTGTTCGAATGTCCAATCACCCTCAAAAGCTGCCATCGCGTTGGAATATTTATAATCATCTTTTGAACCAATATCCTTATTAACAATATTCCATAGTCCTGGACCAATTTTATTAGCGCCACCTTTTTCCATAACATGACACTGTGAACATTTTTTAAAAACTTTTTTACCCTTATCTAGGTCAGCACTAGCAAGAAGAACTTGAATAGGGTCTTCTGTGGGAGCTTGGACAACTGCCTCAGTTGATGTTGCAGCTGCATCAATAAATAATTCATCACCCCCCTCCACTTGATAAGCGGCTACCTTCGGCTTCTCTACGTGATAAAGTATTTCACTAAAATTAGCTAAGCCAATAAACACAAGCGCTACTACTAAAATGCAGGCAACTATTTTATTAATTTCAAATGAATCCATAATGTTTTTTTGCAGAATATATGATATTAATTAAACATTATTCTAATTTATTCAAGTTATTATGCGTCTTCTAGTCGCATAAAATCATTATGATTACTCAAGAAAATACAGCAATCATCATACCTGCAAGACTTCAAGCAAGCAGACTTCCAAATAAACCTTTACTTGAGATTCATGGCAAGCCAATGATCCAACATGTTTGGGAAAGAGCTGCTTTATCTCAACTTGGTGAGGTTCTTGTTGCTACAGATAGTGAGGACATTAAAAATTTAATTGAAGGCTTGGGAGGCAGTGCATGCATGACATCAGCAAAACATACCTCTGGTACTGATCGAATATATGAGGCCTTGAATAAATTTGATCTTGATCAGAGGATAGAATTTGTAATTAATTTACAAGGTGACCTTCCAACAATTAATTCAGAAGCCCTAAGCACTGTGCTTAGTTTAATTGAAGAAGAGGGGTCTGAAATGGGCACATTGGCATCCGTGTTTAGGGATAAGTCAGAGATTAAAAAAAACCAAGTTGTTAAAGCATTTTGTGACTATAAAGAAAATGATAATTCTACACTGGCTTTAGATTTCATCAGGGAAAATCATAACTACGATGAAAATAAATTATACCACCATATCGGGATTTATTCTTTTAGAAGAGAGACTCTTAAAAAGTTTGTCACATTATCTCAGACTGAAAGAGAGCATAATGAAAAGCTCGAACAATTAAGAGCTTTGGATAATAATATAAAGATAAAAGTTGGTTTAATTGATTTTTTGCCTTTGGGAGTTGACACTCCTGATGATTTAGAGGAAATTAAAAAGATAATAAAGTAATGAAAAAAATATCTTACCAAGGTGAATTAGGCGCTTACTCGCATTTAGCATGTAATGAAGCTATGGCAGACTATGAGTCAGTGCCCTGTCGAACTTTTGAGGCAGCATTAAATTGTGTTAGAGAAGAGGAAGCAGATTTAGCAATGATACCAGTTGAGAACTCAGTTGCTGGTCGTGTAGCTGATATTCATTACTTACTAGGAGATTATGATCTCAAAATTTATGCTGAACATTTCCAGGAAGTAAAGCATCAGCTGCTTGCTAAAAAAGGAACTTCAATCGATCAAATAAAATTTGTAAGAAGTCATTCAATGGCAATTGGCCAATGTCAGACAGCAATACAAAGATTAGACCTCAAGCCTATCGTTATGGCCGATACCGCTGGGTCTGCCAAACATATTAGTGAGACGGGCACGAATGAGGACTCTGCAATTGCCTCCCACTTAGCTGCAGAAATTTATGGATTAGAGATTTTAGAGTCAGATATTCAAGACATGAAGCACAACACAACACGATTTCTCATTATGTCAAAAGGCGCACAACAGAAAAGAGATACAGAAAAATCATATTTAACCAGCTGTATTTTTGAAGTTCGAAGTGTTCCTTCAGCGTTATATAAAGCACTTGGAGGCTTTGCGACTAATGGAGTAAACTTAACAAAGCTCGAGAGCTTTATTGTTGATGGTGATTTCAACAAAGCGCAGTTTTATATTGATCTTGATGGTCACGTTGATGATAGTTCTGTTAAAGGAGCTCTTGATGAGTTGTCATTCTATACAGAAAAACTTCAGGTTCTTGGTGTTTACCCAAAACATTCTTATAGGAATTAATAATTTATTTACTGTGCAGCCATTCAACAATAAGTTGATGTGCTACAGCCATAGCGGGAGGAATCCAGATTCTGTCAGGACTTTTGCCAACAAAAATTCGATTTATATCTTCGCGGGATAACCAAACTGCATGTTCAATCTCATCTTCATCTAAATTAGTTTTGTCATCATCTACATTTGAAAAACATCCAATCATTAATTGTGAAGAAAAAGGCCATGGCTGCGTAAATTTGTACTCGACACTATTTACATTAAGGCCCACTTCTTCTTTTACTTCCCTTATAACTGCATCTTCAATAGTTTCTCCTGGTTCGAGAAAGCCAGCCAGAGCGGAGTACATTCTTGGGGGAAAAATCGACTGACGTCCTAAAAGACATTTTTCATTATAAATGGGTAGCATGATAACAACAGGGTCTACGCGAGGGAATAATTCGGTCTTGCAGTTAACACAAACTTTTTTAGAGCCAGCATCGACCGTCTTAAGTTTTGAATTTTCACACCTACTACAAAAAATATTAACAGCATTCCACTCCACCATTGATTTGGCTTGAGCAAGAATTCCTGTATCTTCAGGTGATAGGCTTTGAGCAATAGATCTTAAATCGATAAATTTACATCCAATAAAAATTTCTATATCAAAATTACTACGCTCCTTAGTAATATCTATAGCATAATATTTTATATTCTTCATTTCACCGAGAAAGATAATCTGACATGCCTCAAAGTGTTTCTTAATCGAGTCAAACTTAGCTAAATATATTGTAGAATTACTTCCTGGTTCTTTACTTACTTGAATAAGAGGTTTGCCAGAATCAAAAATAATATATCTCGCATCTGAGCTGCTCATTGAGGTTTTTTGCCACTCTTCATCACTTCTAATACTAGACATTCTATCTAGAGGATTATTTGCAAATACAATTTTACTCATGATTTTATTTATTTAATAAACAACATTTAATGATCGTATGCTACAATATTTTGGGAGATTGAGTAGACAAGTTATTCGCCAATCCGGTCAGGTCTGAAAAGAAGCAGCCGCAACGATGATATTTGGGTTACTTTAATCTCCCACAGAGTTAATATAGATAGATGTCAGAACAAAAAAACTTACCAATCCCTCTAAAATATCGACCATTAAAGTTTAGCGAACTTATTGGTCAAAACCTAATGTCTCAAACTATTCAAAAAGCAATTGAGACAGACCGTATTGCCAATGCATATTTGCTTACAGGCGTGAGAGGTGTTGGAAAAACTACAACAGCCAGGATTATTGCTAAATCATTAAATTGTATGATTATAAATTCAAATGATGAAAAAGAGCCATGCGGTGTTTGTGAAAATTGTATTGCCATAACAGAATCCAGGAGCGTTGATGTATATGAAATGGACGCAGCGTCTCGAACAGGTATTGCTGACATTAGAGAGTTGATTGAAGGCGTCCAGTACTCACCTGTATCTTCGAAGTATAAGGTTTATATAATTGATGAAGTTCACATGTTATCTACAGCAGCTTTTAACGGCTTACTTAAGACTTTAGAAGAGCCACCGCCACATGTTAAATTTATTTTTGCTACAACTGAAGTAAGAAAGATCCCAACAACAATTTTATCTAGATGTCAAAGATATGATCTTAAACGAGTTGAGCCTGAAGAATTGATTGTATTCCTAAAAAAAATTTGTGATATGGAAAGTGTCCAATTTGATAATGGATCTTTAAAAATTATTGCACGAGCAGCTGATGGCTCAGTTCGAGATGGATTATCAATTTTAGATCAATCAATTACATTTTCGGATAAAGAGTTAACAGAAGACAAAGTAAAAGAAATGATAGGGTTGAATGATCCTACAGAAATAATTGATTTCATAAAATTGTTGACTTCAGGTGAGACCATCAAGTGTATTGAAATGATCAATTCTTTTTATGATAATGGAGCTGATCCATCTGTAATTGTTCGTGATCTAATTTCATCCGTTCATGATATCACAATGGTAAAAATAAGTGCTGATCAAGGTGTTAAAAACTCGCTGACTGAAGCGGAGTATAAAGAAGTTAAGGAAATAGCAGATAATGTTGATTTACCAACACTTTCAATGTTTTGGCAAATGCTAAATAAAGGACTGGGTGAGGTATCGGAATCATTTTCTCCAATTTCTGCTCTCGAAATGCTGATAATTAGAATTATTTATTTAAATGATATTCCAAAACCCGATCAGCTGATTGGAGATTTAAACAATTTGGTTGAAAATGAGGCCAATAACATAGAGAGTATAAAAGTTAGAGAATCGAAAGAAATGGACCCAAAACTGAAGGAAATCGTTGATTTTTTTCCTGGCACGAAGGTGGAGAATTTAGAAGAATAGAAGCATGAATAATTTTAATAACATGATCAAGCAAGCCCAAGAGCTTCAACAGAAAATGGCAGACGCACAACAGAAAGTTGAGACACTTGAGGCAGAAGGTGTTGCTGGTGGAGGAATTGTAAAGGTTACAATTAATGGAAAGAACAACGTAACCTCAATCAACATCGATGACAGTGTCATTGATAAAAATGAAAAAGAAATATTAGAAGATCTAATTATGGCAGCATTTAATGATGCTAAAGAAAAAATACAAAAGAAGATAGCTGATGAAATGAGTTCAGTTACTGGAGGATTAAAGCTTCCCCCAGGAATGAAATTACCTTTTTAAAATGCGATCCCGATCTTCGAATCCAGAAATTGATAAACTGATATTATTAATAAGTAAGTTGCCTGGCTTTGGCCCAAAGTCAGCAAGTAGGGCTGCTTTGCACCTTTTAAAAAAAAAAGAACAGTTAATGATACCTCTAGCGGAATCACTTCTATCATCCAGTGAAAAAATTATCACGTGCGAAGTATGTGGCAACATCGATCTGCATAGTCCATGTAGTATTTGTAATGATGAAAAACGTTCAAAAAAACAAATTTGTGTAGTAGAGAATATTGCTGATCTATGGGCACTAGAAAAAGCGGAAGTGTTTAATGGGATGTACCATATTCTTGGAGGCAATCTATCTGCAATAAATAGTATAGGCCCTGAAGATCTTAATTTAAAAAAACTAATTGACAGGGTGAGTGGTGATGAAGTGGAAGAGATAATCTTAGCTCTAAGTGCAACCGTGGATGGCCAAACTACGGCGCATTATGTTGCAGATACTTTGTCTCAAAAAGATATAGTTGTAAGCCGTTTAGGACATGGTGTTCCAGTAGGCGGGGAACTGGATTATATGGACGAAGGCACTATCGCAGCTGCTTTAAGCGCTCGCCAGAAAATTTAGTTGTGTCAGTTTTCCAATCATTTTTCTATTCAATCTTGACCTTGTAACTAAGTTAGCCTATCAAAGTTTTATGGCTATAAAGAAAATCCTTACTGCTCCAGATCCTTTTTTAAAGCAGATATCAACACCGGTGAAGGAAGTGACTAAAGATATCCAAGTATTAATGGATGACATGCTTGATACTATGTATGACGCTCCTGGTATTGGTTTAGCCGCTGTACAAATTGGAGTTCCTTTGAGAGTAATAGTGATGGATATCAGCTGGAGAAATGAAGACGGAAAGAAAGAACCATATTTCTTTGTTAATCCTGAAATCAAAGTAAAGACGAAGATTACTTCAACTTATGAGGAGGGGTGCCTTTCAGTTCCTGATCAGTATGCTGAAATTGATAGACCAGAGGAATGTGAAGTAAACTACTTGGACTACAATGGGCAGAAATCAACATTACATGCTGAAGGACTTCTCGCTACCTGTATTCAACATGAAATGGATCATCTTGAAGGCATTTTATTTATTGATTATTTGTCAAATTTGAAAAAAAATATGATTGTAAAAAAATTAATCAAGTCAAAAAAACAATCAAGTAAAGAGCGTATCGTCGCTTAATCAAAATGACTAATTTTAGAATTCTTTTTATGGGGACAGCCCCTTTTGGTATACCCACCTTAAAAAAGATATCTACGAGCGGGCATGATCTTACAGGTGTCTACACATCACCTCCCAAAAAAGCTAATCGTGGAATGAAAATTTCTAAGTCACCAGTAGCCCTTTATGCAGAGGACAATAATTTAAATGTATACTCACCAAAAGAATTACGCTCAATTGAAGAAATAAGGTTCATAAAAGAAATGAATCTTGATTTTATAATTGTTATTGCCTATGGACTTATACTACCCGAAGAAATTCTTAATCTTCCAAAATATGGTTGTTACAATCTCCATGCCTCTATTTTACCAAGATGGAGAGGGGCGGCGCCTATTCAGAGGTCGATGATTGAGGGAGATGAAGCAACTGGAGTGACCATTATGAAGATGAATAAGGGTCTTGATACAGGAGATATAGTTTTACAAAATAAGCTTAAAATTTGTATTTCAGAGAATTATACAGAATTGGAAACAAGACTTTCATTAGCTGGAGCCGAATTATTTGATGTATTTTTTAAAGAATCATCATTCCAAAAAAAGATGCAGAAGCAAGATAATAGTTTGTCATGTTATGCAGACAAAGTATCAAAACAAGAAACCAAGATAGATTGGAAAGAAGATGCAATAAAAATAGTAAGACGCATTAATGCTTACAATCCTAATCCAGGTGCCTGGTTTATGTGGAATAATAAAAGAGTGAAAATATTAAAAGCAATCGAGGTTGATATTGATGCCGAACCAGGAAAAATTGTTAAAGAAGATCTCAGTATTGGTTGCGGGAATAAATCAATTAGACCATTAACTTTAAAAGTAGAAGGTAAACAAAGTTGTGGTATAGATGAATTTTTACTGGGTAATAAAATATCAGTAGGTTCAATACTTGAATGAAACGATACAAAATTAAAATTGAGTATGATGGCACCCCATTTATTGGTTGGCAAAGACAAGAAAATGGTCAATCGATACAAGGAGCAATTGAAGACTCAATTAAGAATATATTCGGTGAAACTATCACTATATTTGGAGCTGGAAGAACTGATGCTGGTGTTCATGCTATGGGGCAGGTTGCCCATTTCGATATTAATAACAAAGAGCTTGAACCGTTTGTAATTAAAAATGCACTCAATGACCATCTTCGTCCTTTTCCAATAGCTATCTTGGATGTTGATGAAGTGGATAATCAATTTCATGCTCGTTTTAATGCACTTCAAAGAAAATATTTATACCGAATAGTTAATCGTAAATCTCCCCTAACAATTGAAAAGGGGAGAGCATGGCATGTACATAAGGATATAGAAGTTGATCCGATGAAGGAGTGTATTTCATTAATTGAAGGAAAGCACGACTTTACAACTTTTCGATCTGCTCATTGTCAATCGAATAGTCCTATAAAAACAATTGATAGTCTTAAAATTACAAAATCAGATGAAAATATTTATTTTGGATTTTCTGCAAAATCTTTTTTACATCATCAAGTCAGATCAATTGTTGGCAGTCTTAAGTTAGTAGGTGAGCAAAGCTGGTCAGTAAATGACTTTAGTGATGCCCTTAGCTCAAAAGAAAGATCTCGTTGTGGGGCTGTTGCTCCTCCAGATGGATTATATTTTATGGAAGTAAAATATTAAGTTTAAGAGGCCTTTCTCAGACCTCTTAATTATTGGGGGGAATTCTCAATTGTCTGAACACTTATTTCTAAGTTTTCATTGCTATTTCCATAATAAACACCTCTGATTGGAGCTGCAAAACTTGCATCAAGTCCACAAGAAACTCTGATGTATCGCTCATCTGGGGAGCAGCGATTTGTAGGATCAAATCCAACCCAACCAAGATCATTTATATAAACTTCAGCCCAGGCATGAGTTGCTTGAAATTCAGAATCATTTTCGTTTTTGTGCATATAGCCACTTACATATCTTGAGGGTAAACCAATTGATTTAGCTGCAGAGATCATGATATGAGCCTGGTCTTGACACACTCCTTTTTTTTGTTCCATGGCCATTGCAGCAGTAGTTTGTGTATTTGTGGTATATGGAACATAATCAATTTTTTCAGAAACAAGTCCGAGAATGTTATGTGCCATTTTTAAAATTTCGTCATCGCTACAGGTCTTTCTTGCCTCTAAGCCAAGCTCATAAATCTCTTTGTTAGGCCGAGTAAGTCTTGTATTTCTAATGTAAACTAAAGGATTAATTTTATCATTAGTACTTTTGTAAATACCATCAGTATTAAATGTCTCCACAATTCCTTTCACAAGAAAGTAAACATTAGTTTCATTCTCTTCACTTTTAAAATTAACAACATTGTTTCCTTCCGCGTCTCTAAAGATATCACCACCCTTCTTTTCATTTCTTGTAACCTCCCAATCAATGATTTTTAAACCATTGTATGAAGAGGGTATAAGTTTAGTGGTTTGAATTAATCCTAAAAGATTATCATCATAGTGGTAATTTGTTGAATGATTAACAGTGAGATGCATATTATTTAAAAAAATGTGATTGAATTTGATTATCTAAAAACGATATTTTGGAAACAAAATTAGTTACATACTCATGCAATCCATAACTTATTATTGTGTCAACAGTTTCTGTTTTGACTGAATCATGAACGTCTTTCAGTCCCATATATATATCTGTGATTTTTTCTGGACTGCATTTTAGACTATTTAAATGATAGACAATATTATTAATACAGAAACTAAGCGACCTTGAGCAGTCATTGTTGAGTATAAAAAAATGAGCAATTTTAGTTGATGTTACGTCTCCATCATAGGCCCAACGAAATGCCCTAAAAGAGGACAATGACCTCAAAAGTATGATCCATTGTAAATTATCAAGATTACCTCCAATGTAATCAGCTGTTGGCAAAAGAACAAAATACTTTACATCAAGTAATCTTGCTGAATTATCTGCTCTTTCAATGAATGTTCCAAGAAATATAAAATGATAACCATCATTCCTAAGAAGTGAATTTGCTGATCCTCGAAACATATTCACCTGTTGTATTGTCCACTCCGTAAAGTTTGGCAAGTCTGATCGAGAATATTTATTTTTCTTAAATCCAATCATTTCTTGATAGGACTTATTTATGGCCACCCAAGCCTCAGGTGTAAAAGCTGTTCGTACAACTAATGCATTGTTTCTTGCTTTTAAAATACAGCTGTAAACCGAAGAGGGGTTATCCTCGTCAAAAAAAAGATAATCCTCTACATTCTCTTGATTAATTTCATTATATTTTTGAAAATATCCTTGAGAAGCCCCTGCAGCTGATAAAACAGAGTCCCATTCATTATGATACCCTTTTGGGTTTGGAAATAGTGACATTCGATACCCCACGTCTAATAGACGCGCCATTGTTTCGGCCCTTTCCATGTATCTACTTATCCAATATAAATTCTCTGCAGTTCTACTTAACATCTTAATTAATCAGCAAGAACCCAAGTGTCCTTGACGCCTCCTCCCTGTGATGAATTTACGACGTATGATCCTTTATTTAGAGCAACTCTTGTGAGGCCACCTGGGCATAGTTGAGCTTGCTTACCTATTAAACAGTATGGTCTCAAGTCAACACGCCTTCCAGTTATTTCATTATCAATGAGAGTAGGCGATGACGAAAGATCCAAAGTCGGTTGGGCAATATAGCCTTTTGGGTTATTTTTTAATTTAAGGGAGAATTGCTCAATGGTTTTTTCTGTCGATTTTGGACCGATTAACATCCCATAGCCACCAGAGCCATCAACCTCTTTAACAACAAGATTTTTAATATTTTCTAAAACATATTTTAATTCATCGTCTTTTTCGCATCTCCAGGTCTCAACATTTTCAAGAATGGGCATCTCACCTAAATAAAATTTTATCATTTCAGGAACGTAAATATAAATAGCTTTATCGTCTGCAATGCCACAGCCTGGTGCAGAACAAATATTAACTCCACCAGTCCGATATGCGTGAATTATACCTGGTACACCAATAACTGAATCAGCGTTATAAAATAGAGGATCTATATAATCGTCATCAATGCGTCGGTATATAACATCAACTTTTTTTGGACCGTCAACAGTTTTCATATAAACAAGATCGTTTTCCACATAAAGGTCACTAGCCTCGACCATCTCTATTCCCATTTGATCAGATAGGAAAGTATGTTCATAATAAGCACTATTCAAATGTCCAGGAGTTAAGAGTACAACTGTGGGAATGGAGCTATCACATTTCTTAGGAGCTAAACTCATTAGGGTTTGCAGTAGTCTTGTGGGATAATCATCGACTCTTTGAACACGGTTTGAATGAAACAAATCAGGAAACATTTTCATCATAATTTCCCTGTTCTCTAACATGTATGATACACCTGAAGGCGTTCGACAATTATCTTCCAGAACATAAAATTGATCTCTTCCAGTTCTTACTAAATCAACTCCTACAATGGGACTGTATATTTTACGCGGCGGGGAAAAACCTACCATTGATTGGTCAAACGATGCTTTCTTATAAACAATTTCTTCAGGAATTATCTTTGCTTTAAAAATTTCTCCACTGCTATAAATATCTGCTAAGAATGCATTGAGAGCTTTAGTTCTTTGAATGACACCTTTCTCAATTTTAGACCATTCATGGTTAGTTAATATTCTGGGTATTAAGTCAAAGGGAATGATTCTTTCTGTCATTGAATCATCTTGAACTGAAAATGTAATACCTATTCTTTTAAAATGACTTTCAGCTTCTACATTTTTTTTATTTATAGCTGTAGAAGACATGGTTCTTAGCCATGAATTAACATTTAGGTAGTGCTCTCTAATCTCAGCGTTATCGCTATACATTTCATCAAACATGGCGCCATACTAATAAATCGCTCTATTTTTTTAATTTGATGCGATTGCCAATCTGACAGGTTATTTCGATGCAATTTATGACAAAAAATTTGTAAGTAGGGTCTATGAAAAAAAAATTAGAAAAAAGTTTCAATATTTCACTTAAATTTTTTCCAGGATTTATAGTTATTTACTTTATTTTCCTTATTTTTGGGGCAATTTTATAGGATTATCAATGTTTGGAACTAAATGGAACTTCAACCCCTCACCCGTCAAGTTAGATATAGCACTAACAATATTCTTAATGCTCTTGATTATACCCAAGTAGATTTACTATTATATTTTAGTAATAAAGTTAGTTAAAATATTTATTCAAGACAAGTAGATAGATATCTTTAAGGTTTTTAATATCTTGTAATTTAACATGCTCATCTATCTGGTGAGCCGTTTCACCAATGAGACCAAATTCGGCAACCTCACAATAATCTTTAAAAAACCTTGCATCGGAAGTGCCACCTGTAGTTGTAAGTTCTGCACTTAAGCCAGTAATTTCATCAGATGAAGTTTTTATAATTTCTGTAAAATTTCCCTTTTTAGTGAGAAAGGGTTCTGCAGAATTATTATAGTCAACATTGGATACATAATCAGTATTTTTAACTTGTTCATTAATAATTGTATCAATGATTTTTATTAAACTCTCCTTACTGTGCTTAACATTATATCTAATGTTAAATATACCTTCTGCACTTTGAGGCACTACATTTGAAGCGCCATCAGTTGATTTTATTTTAACAATTTCTATGTTAGAAGGTGGGAAATCTTCAGTTCCTTCATCTAATTCTAAACTAATTATACTGTTTAAAATTTTAGTGAGAGAGTCGATTGGGTTAAGTGTCCATTGAGGATATGCAACATGACCTTGTTTACCAGTTATACTTATTTTAGCAGTAAAGCTTCCTCTTCTACCAATTTTAACCATTTCACCCAATTTGTTAGGGCAAGTTGGCTCACCGACAATACATGAGTCAATTTTTTCTCCATTTTTGTATATTTCTTCTAATACTTTCTTAGTACCATTTATAGCTGGCCCTTCTTCATCATTAGTAATTAGAAGACTTATAGTACCCTTGAGTTCATTATTATTAATATATTCTTTAACAGCACAAACAAATGCAGCAATAGCAGACTTCATGTCACTTGCTCCTCGTCCATATACTTTTCCATCTTTTTCTGTTGCATTAAATGGGTCACAGCTCCAGGCGCTTATATCGCCTACTGGCACAACATCTGTATGCCCACCAAAACAGATATGAGGCGCGCCATTTCCAATTTTAGCATAGAGATTATCTACATCTGGCGTATTACTATCGCTAAATAGATACCGCCTACAATCAAAACCAATACTTGATAGCTCCTTTTCAAGCAAATCTAATACACCATCATTTTTAGGGGTCACGCTCTGACACGATATGAGTGCCTTTGTTAATTCGATAACTTCCATAATACTTTACTCTCTTAAAAGATCATTAATGGAGGTTTTTTTTCTCGTATTTTCATCAACTGTCTTAACTATGACTACACAATATAGGCTTGGTTTTGTTGGATCTTCATTTGGCATTGTTCCAGGAACAACGACAGAGTATGCAGGGACTTCACCATATAGTATCTCACCAGTTGCACGATTAACTATTTTTGTGGAAGCGCCAAGATAAACGCCCATAGACAAAACCGATCCTTCTCGAACAATTACACCCTCTGCAACCTCAGCCCGAGCACCTACAAAACAATTATCTTCAATTATTACTGGATTTGCTTGAAGAGGTTCAAGGACGCCACCAATGCCAACCCCGCCAGAGAGATGGCAATTCTTTCCAATCTGCGCGCAAGAGCCTACAGTTGCCCATGTGTCAACCATAGTTCCTTCATCAATATAGGCGCCAATGTTTACAAATGAAGGCATCAAGACAACACCCTTGCCAATAAATGAACCCTCTCTTACTGTACCATTGGGTACGTGTCGATAACCTGCCTCTTTCCATTGATTTTCATCCCAATCGACGGTTTTACCTTTAACTTTATCAAACCATGTTGTGTAGGGTCCTCTAAGGATTGTATTTTCATTGATCCTGAATGAAATAAGCACAGCTTTTTTTAGCCATTGATTGACAGTCCATTGATTATCAATCTTTTCAGCTATTCGTAGCTCACCACTATCAAGTTTTTTAATTACTTGATCCACTACTTGAGTAACGTCTGTATCACTTGGTGATAAGTTTGCTATATTCTCCCAAGCATTTTCGATACTTTCTTTTAATTTTTGATTTTCACTCATAAGTTTACTTTTTTATTAATGTTCCAGCTCCTTGAGTCGTTAGAAGTTCCATGGCAACAGCATTTTGTTTTCTTCCGTCAATTAAGGCAACTCCTTTTGCGCCATTTTTCAAAGTATTAAAGCATGCTTTGATTTTAGGTATCATACCACTTTTTATAGTGCCTTTTTTTATGTATTGAAATGCTTTTTTACGGTCTAGCTCTGTTATCAATTTCTTATTGTTATCCAGCACTCCTGCTACATCTGTTAAAAGCAATAACCTCTCAGCTTTTAGTGACTCCGCAATATAAGCGGCTGCTGTATCTGCATTAATATTAAGAGTATTATTATTTGCATCGACTCCTAGAGGGGCGATTATAGGAATATGATTATCTTTAAGAGCTTTCATTATTATATTTTTATCAATACCTTTTGGCTCCCCCACGAAACCAATATTACCATTCATTGCAATCTTTGCCTTAAGCACTTTAGTACTCATTCCATTTAATCTTTTTGTCTTACCTCCATTTTTTTTGATTTCATCAGATATTAGTTTATTCAAATCATGAGACAAAATTCTTTTTACAACTCCAAGTACACTTTTCGTAGTTACTCTTAATCCCTGATACTCTTCATTATTAATTTTTCTTTTTTTCAATTCTTTTTCTATTTGAGGACCTCCACCGTGTACCACAATAACCTTAATACCCAACTGATTTAACAAGGATATGTTTTTTGCAAATGATTTTAAAAGTGCAGGTTTAGTTAGAGCGTATCCTCCATACTTAATAACGATAATTTTATTATTATACTTTTTTATAAAAGATAAAGTTTTGGCATGAAATTTTTTACCAGTTGTCCAATACTTTGCTAAAAGCTGTTTGCTTTCAGACTGTTTATTTTGAAGAGACATTTTATTAATTTGTTTTTATCGTGGTTCTTTTAGTAATAATCCACTGCTGAATGATTGAAAGGACGTTATTCGTAGTCCAATAAATCACTAATCCAGCTGCAAATTGCGCCAATAAGACTGTTATGAAAAATGGAAAAAACATAAATATTCTCGCTTGAATTGGGTCAGGCGGTGCTGGATTCAATTTTTGTTGAATGTACATAGTCACTCCCATTAACACTGGCCAGATGCCAATAATCATAAAAGAAGGTGGATCCCATGGAATTAAGCCAAATAAATTAAATATAGTTGTAGGATCTTTTGCTGCCAAATCTTGAATCCATCCATAAAAAGGTGCATGTCTCATTTCAATGGATACAAAAAGCATTTTGTATATCGCAAAAAAGAAAGGGATTTGAATAAGTATAGGTAAACACCCCGATATTGGGTTCACTTTTTCTTTTTTGTATAATGCCATCAAAGCTTGTTGTTGCTGAGTCCTGTCATCTTTATAGAGATCTTTTATTCTCGTCATTTCTGGTTGGAGCATTTTCATTTTTGCCATTGAAACGAATGACCAGTTTGCTAGAGGGAAAAAGACTATCCTTGTTATGACTGTTAGGTAAATAATAGCTAAGCCGAAATTGCCTGACAATTGAGAGAAGAAGTAAATAACATTAAATAATGGTTTAGTTAGGAAGTAAAACCAACCCCAGTCAATCGCAAGATCAAAATTATAGATCCCGTAATCTTCTTTGTATCTGTCAATTAATTTAGCCTCTTTGGCTCCAATAAAAATTTGACTATCAACAGTATGTGTTTCGCCACCAGGCACATTCGTGGCGTTTAAAGATCTATAGTAAGCAATATAGCCATTATCATAAGTATAAATAGCTTTGAAGGATTTTTCTTGATCAGGTATCAATGCAGCCAACCAATATTTATCAGTTATACCAACCCAGCCATTGTCACTTTCAAAATTAAGTGTTTCTTGATCATCTTTTAAATCACTATAGTCAATAAGCTCAAGTTTTTCTTTAAGAACTCCAAGCAATCCCTCATGAAGAATAAACATTCCTGATAAAGAGGGTGATTGTTTTCGAGTTACTTTGCTTGCGTTGTTAATAACAATATTATTAGTGGAGTTATTTATGACTTTCTGAGTGACATCGAACATGTAATCTTCGTCAAGAGATATACTTGTGATAAAAGTTTGCCCAGTTTTATTTGACCATTCAAATTCAACTTCGTTTGAAGTGTCTAAAACTGAGACGTTATTCTTGATTTTCCATACCGTTTCGGCATTTGGTGTTTCAAATGCAGCATCTTGATTTTTAATCCAACCAAAAGTTACCTCGTATCCGTTAAAGGTATCTAAAGGTTGAAGAAGTCTAATATTTTCTGATCCTTCTTCCTGTGTCTCGTTATATTTCTTTAAAACAATATCATCGATTTTAAGACCTTTTAAATTAATTGACCCAGAAATACTCTGAGTATTAATATTAACTCTTTGATCTTTGCTTAGGGCTTCGCCTAAATCAATTGTGTTCACATTATCAATGCCAAGTGAGTCTTCAATCTCGGCTACAGCTTCCATACTTAGTTCATCTGAATTAACTTCAGATACTTCTTCATCAAGGCTAAACTCGTCTAATCTTTGCTGCTCAGGAGCTTCAAAAAAGAAACTCCATATGAAAAGTACTCCGATTGAGAGAATTATCGCTAAAATTAAGTTTCTACTTTCCATTTATTTATTTCTTTCTTTTGGCACAGGGTCATATCCTTCAGAGCCCCCAAGAAATTTTACCGGATGGCATTTGCTAATTCTTTTCATTCCAAGATAAGCCCCTTTGAGTGCGCCGTGATATTGGATAGCTTCTTTTGTGTATTCAGAACATGTTGGCAGAAAGCGACACGAGCTTGGAAAATAAGGCGAGATCAATCTTTGATAAATAGTAATTAAGAATAGGAAAAAATATTTAATCATAAAATTATCTGTGTAATTTTTTTAATGCTGTAAGCATTTCATTTTCTAGTTTTTCAAAATCTTCAACCATTGCATTTTTTTTTCCAATGATGACATAATTCCAGTTTTTAACGCCATAGTTACCTAATATTGTATTTGCCAGCACTCTTAATCTTCTTTTAATTTTATTGCGCACTACCGCATTTCCATTTTGTTTTGAGACGGTATACCCAACCTTAATTTCATTGCTATTCTTAACCTCAAATGCCTGCAAAAGAAAGGATCTACTCCGATAAAATAAACCTTTTTTAGCCTCTAGAAAATCCTTAGAGGATTTTAGTGTAACTAGACTTTTCATGATGGACTGATTAGTTAGGCTGAAAGAACTTTTCTACCTTTAGAGCGACGTCTAGCCAAGATTATACGACCATCTTTTGTAGCAGACCGGGCTCTAAAACCGTGCCGTCTCTTCTTTACTAGGTTACTGGGCTGAAACGTTCTTTTCATAATAAATTAGTTAGATTGAATTGGTGAAATGGCTTATAAATTGCATTCATTATATAGTCAATTAATATTCATTAATTAAGTTAAATGCTCAAAAACAAGATAATAAAGATCTCAGTTGGTATCACCTTATTTGTGATAGTCCTCTATTTATTGGGTAAATATAACCCCATATCAATGGAATTTTTAATAAATCAACATGGATTAATACAAGATTATATTATTGCGAATCCAGTTTTATCTATATTTTTATGTACGCTAATGATTGCGCTGATGATCTCAATTATGGGACCAATTACACCTGTGTGTATTTTGGCTGGGTTTTACTTTGGCATATACATTGGGTTGGTCATTGCAATCATAGGAGAAGTGATCGGGGCTATGGTTGTATTTGTTTATGCCAGGTATTTTTTTAAAGAATATATTCTGAGACAGTTTGGTTCAAGATTTGACAAGTTTAAAGAGGGTTTTAATCGAAATGCAATAAGCTATCTTCTCTTTATAAGGGTAATTGGCGGAGTACCTTTTGGAATACAGAACTTGCTTCCCGCAGTATTGGACATGAAATTAAAAGACTACTTTATTGCAACTATATTTGGTGTAATCCCCTGGGCATATATTCTTGTAAGTATTGGAAATGGTATTCAAAATATAGTTGATACACAAAGTTTCTCTAGTGAAGATATTCTTAAAGTAGAGTATTTGCTACCAGTGTTTTTAATTAGTGTAATTGTTATAATTCCAGTGATTTATAAATTTATAAAAAAAAGATTTTAGTTTATTAATAAAAGAGTAGCTTATTAATAATTCTACATGCGCCGGTGGCTCAGCTGGATAGAGCACCAGACTACGAATCTGGGGGTCGGGAGTTCGAATCTCTCCCGGCGCGCCAAAAAAATATTATGTTTGAAAAATTATCAAATAAACAAAAAGGAACGTTACTTGCCTTTATAGGAGTCATGATAATTACTCCAGATGCTCTTATTATCAGATCTGTGAGCGTAGAGACATGGGATCTTTTATTTTATCGTTCACTTTTACCAGGACTTGCTCTTTTAGTGGGATATTTTATTTTTTTTAATCATAGAGCCTTAAATGATTTTAAGAACATCGGCTTGCCAGGCATCATCAATGCACTATTAGTTCTTGGAGCTAACGTAACTTTTGTGATGGCACTGGCAAATACAGATGTAGCAAATGCACTTATCATGATTAGTTTAGTGCCAATAATTGCAGCAATTTTTTCTTTTATTTTCTTAAATGAAAAGCCTGAGGTAATTACTTGGTTTTGTTCTTTTGGATGTCTATTAGCAGTAATTTTCATTTTTTATGAGTCATATGAACTCAATAAATATCTAGGAGACTTTTATGGACTACTATGCGCAATTTTTGTTGGTGCTAGTCTCACTGTAATGAGAAGATCACCTGAAATAAATTTTGTGCCCTCATATATCCTAGGCAAATTGGCTACTGCTGTACTATCAGCATTTTTTGTTTCAACATTTGTGATTGGAACTCATGATTTATTATTGATATCTCTTATGATTATTACTGTGGGAGTATCGTTTGTATTTATTAGCATTGCACCTCAATATATTAGTTCGCCAGAAGTTGGCATATTTTTTCTCCTTGAAACCTCGCTGGGTCCTTTATGGGTATGGCTGTTTATATTTGAAGAACCTACACAGAAAACCTTGATAGGAGGAATATTAATTATACTTATAGTATTTGGACATTCTTACTACATGATTAAAAAAGAAAATATTGATAAGGTAGCTCTATGAGAGTTTTAATACTTTTTTCTTTTTTATTAATTATTTCTTGTGCTCAGCCTCAAACAAAGCTTCCAGAATACAGTACTGTCCTAACTGATAAAGAACGAGATATCCAAAATCAGATGTTCGCAGATTCTTGGTTAAACACTTACATTTCATTTTCAGCAATGGGCACTGATATTTTATTTAGTGCTGCAGAACTTTGTGAAGAAGATGATCGCATTTATTCACTGGGTATGAACTTAGGAAATGAAAATTCAGCATATGAGAGTATTCGAGAAGAAATCAATCAATCATTAGGATTAGGCTCTAAGTTAAAAGTTGTGAGTCTAGGTTCAGTTTCACCAGCTGGAAAAGCTGGAATTTTAGCTGGAGACGAGATTCTTGAAATTGATGGAGAAAAAATCAAACAAGGAGAGGATGCATTTTCTTCTTACATCGAAAAGATAGATAGAAAATATAGAAAATTGTATGATTTAAAAGTCTTGAGAAATAGTGAGATTATTGATTTTGAGGTTCGAAGTGAGCAGAGATGTAGATTTGATTTTGTAATTGACCTCGATAACAATACATTTAACGCATTTGCTAATGGTGACATCATGGTTTTTTCACTGAGAATGGCCAAGTGGTTGCTTATGAACGAAACAGGTGCAGCAATTGTTTTTGCTCATGAACTGGGTCATAACGCAAATAAGCATGTTGCTGACAAAATTGAAAATGCTCAAGCAGGAGCACTTCTGGGTTTACTTTTAGGTATTTATGTTGGCCTTCCTCAAGATATGATGGAAGTAGGGCAGAGTATAGGAGCCTCGGCGTATTCAATTGATTATGAGAATGAGGCAGATTACTTGAGTATGTATATTCTTCAGAAAGCTGGCTACAATCTTGATGACGCAGTTGATTTTTGGAGAAGATTTGCAGTAGAAGTTCCAAATTCAATTTATTCAGAGGGAGGAACTCATCCATCAACAGCAGAACGATATGTCAGAATGGAAGCGACAATTCAAGAAATTAAGAATAAGATAGAAAATAATGAACCATTAATTCCAAGTTATGAGAAAGCAAATTAAAAAATGAGTTTAATGAATGCTGTGATATGTGTAGTAGTAATTTTATTGTTGTTTTCTTTTAGCCTAAGTCTAATTTTGAGTTTTTAATTACTAATCCTAAACTTTTTTTTAGCTTTTCTTCTTTCACGAACTTTACTTAATGGCTGATAAGCTTGTTTATAATGTGACTGGCAATATACTATGCCTTCTTTTGTATTTCTGCCACAAAACTTGAAATTAATGTCTTCTGGCTCACCTAAAGGCCACCTACAAAGACCATCTCTTATATCCTGAAAAACTGTCGGATTCATTGGTTCGTCAATAATTGGAGCGATATCAATGACTTTTTGGCTTTGCGAGATATTAACCCTTTTCTTTCTTATAATAGATATTCCACTATTCGACTTTTTAGATACCATTCTTC
>CABYGA010000002.1 GCA_902518415.1 uncultured Pelagibacteraceae bacterium
TTTAAAATATCTATTTGATGCTGCAGCCACTCCATAGGTACCTGAACCTAGATAAATCTGATTCAAATAAAGCTCTAATATCCTTGATTTTGATAAAGTTGCATCAATTTTAATTGCTAATAATGCTTCCTTTGCTTTTCTACTAATTGAAAGTTCATTGTTTAATAAAAAGTTTTTTGCAACCTGTTGAGTAATTGTTGATGCTCCTTCGGGTCTTTTATTTGAAAATATATAATAGGTATTTTTTAGAAAAGCTCTTATTATTCCAACAGGATCAACTCCATAATGATTATAGAAATTTTTATCCTCTGCTGAAATAAAGGCATTTTTTAAATTTTCAGGAATATTGTCTATCGGAACAAATATTCGATACTCTTTAGAATACTCTTTAACCAATTCACCATTTGAAGCGTGAATACGTGTCATTACATCTGGCTTATAATTCTTAAGCATTGAGTCATCAGGCAGTTGTGCAATAAAGTAGATAAGAAGCGCTAAAATAAACACAGCGAATCCTAAAAGACAATAAAGAACGTATCTAATTTGAGTAAAAAAGTAGTTCATTCTAGGATATTAGTATTAATATAATTATGGCATTCGTTTGACTATTTCGCTAAATTTGGAAGCGTAATTATAAAAAAGTATATAAGAAAAATAAATATTGATTTTTGCAGTTAGAAAATATATCAGTAAATCATATACTTACATATTTAAAATGTCATACATGCACATATTAGAAAAAAAATATTCTCGACTGTTAAATGCAGTCATATCATTGAAAGGTTTCAACAAATGTCTCAAAAATTACTTATTGATGGCTCAAGAGATAGTCAGACGCAAGTTGCGCTATTATCTGAAAGTGGGCTTGACGATTTCGAATACGAATCTGCTGCAAAGAAAAATTTAAAAGGAAATATATATCTCGGAAAAGTATCAAGGATTGAGGCCTCTCTTCAAGCCGCTTTTATAGATATCGGTGCAGAAAAAAATGGCTTCCTCGCATTTGGTGAAATACACCCTAATTATTTTCAAATCCCAGTCGCCGACAGAGAAGCGTTGATTGAAGCTGAGGCTGAAGCAGAAGCAAATCATAGTGATGAAGATGAAGATGACCATAATAATGAAGACAAACTGAATGAGCATCAAGAAGACGTAATAGCTAAAGATGATATGTCAGTTGAAACTGAGAAAGGAGAGCGTTCATCTGATAATAAAAAAAATAAATACAGCACCAATCTTAAGCGAAAATTATACAGATCATATAAAATACAAGAGGTAATCAAAACAGGACAATTGATTCTTGTGCAGGTTGTAAAAGAAGAAAGAGGCAATAAAGGTGCAGCTCTAACTTCATATATATCACTGGCTGGCAAATATACAGTATTAATGCCTAATTCAACAAAAACAAAAGGTATTTCAAGAAAGATTTCTACCTTTGATGATAGAAACAAATTAAAACAAATAATTAATGATTTAAATGTACCTACTGAAATGGGTTTAATCATTAGAACAGCAGGACTTAACAAAACTAAAAATGAAATTAAAAAGGATTACTCAACACTCAATAAGCTATGGGCTGAGATTGTGAATGAAACCAAAAAAGCAATTGCTCCTGCCCTTATACATGAAGAGGGAAATTTACTGAGAAGAGTACTAAGGGATGTCTACAATAAAGAAATGAAAGATGTTTTGGTTGAGGGGAAAGAAGCATACCAGGAAACAAAGAAATATATGTCTCAAGTTTTACCTTCATGTTCCAAATTTGTTAAACAATACAAAAATAAAGAGCCAATATTTACTAAATATAAAGTTGAAAGTGAAATAATAAAGATGTTCAACCCTGAAGTTAAGCTAAAATCAGGAGGCTACCTTGTTATAAATCCAACAGAAGCTTTAGTTGCGATTGATGTGAACTCAGGCGGGGCAACAAAAGAGAGGAACATTGAAAAAACGGCTCTGAAAACTAATTTAGAAGCGGCAATTGAAATTGCGAAGCAAATAAAAATTAGAGATCTATCTGGTTTAATTGTTATAGATTTCATTGACATGTATGAAATGAGGAACAATCGACAGGTTGAGAAAAAAATAAAAGAATTAGTTAGGAAAGATAGAGCAAGAACTCAAGTTTCAAGAATTAGTCAGTTTGGTCTCTTAGAAATGTCTAGGCAAAGGTTAAGGCAAAGTTTTATTGAATGGAAAACAGAGCTTAGTCCGCATTCAAATGCATTAAAATACATTTATTATATAAAAGAGAAAATAAACAATCAAAAATACAAAGCCTTGAACGTAAAAATAAATCCTTTTATGAAAAAATATCTAATAGATAATTTCAATACTGAAATAAATAATATCGAAAATGACTCTAAAATAAAAATATCTTTTATTGACGATGTAACAACTGATAATTCAAACATAGCCATTGAAGAAGAGAATAATAATAGTAGGAAGGAGCAACAAAAAACTAAGAAAAAAGTTATTAAAAAGAAAGTGCAATCAACTAAGAAAAAAACTTCTACAGCTAAAAAAGTAAAGTTAAAAAAAAATAACGAGCTTGAAGATTCTACTGCATCTCCAATTAAAGAAATAAAAGATAAAAAATCAGGCTGGTGGCAAAAGTGAATAGAGTTAAATCTCTATTTATTTTAAATATCTTAATTTTTTTTACACTCAGTGGTTCCGTAAATGCACTTGAAGTTATTAGGGACACTGAGTTAGAAGAATTTACTAATGATATAATTGATGTATTGCTCAATGATAGTACTTTGGAGAAGACTGATATAAATGTTTATTTTATAAATAGTAACGAAGTCAATGCATTTGTAACTGGTGGTAAAAATATTTTCATTAATACAGAGTTAATTGTTGTTGCAGATGATTACCGTGAATATGCTGCTGTTATTGCCCATGAATTAGCGCATATATTAGGGGGACACGTATTCAGGACGTCTACTGAGATTGCAAGCATATCAAGTAAAGCGATGCCAGTTTATTTGCTGGGTCTAATTGGATTAATTGCTGGAGTAACTGATGCTGGATTAGCGGGAGTTATGGTTGGGCAGGCAGCAGTAGCAGATTCATTTACTTATTATTCGAGAACTCAAGAAGCTTCAGCCGATCAAAAGGCAGTATCTTTACTTTGTAACAATATGATAGATGCATCCTATCTTGCTAGTTTTCTTAGAAACATAGATGAGTCAATATCAAATGATAGTTTTAATACGGAGAACTATAGATCAACGCACCCTCAACCTAAAGATAGAATGACGTGGATAAGTTTTGCTTTAAGTAATAGCAAGGGATGTATACATGAAAAAGATCTAGAATTAGAAAAAAGATTTGACTTAGTAAAAGCAAAACTATTTGGCTTTACTCATTCTTACGAAGAAACAATTTCTGTGTATAGTTCTAATACTAATAATGATTTATATGCTAATGCTGTTGCTTATTATCTTAATGGCGAACATCATGAATCAGCTAAAAATTTAAAAAAACTAATTAAAATTAATAATAAAAATCCTTTTTACAAAGAACTAATTGGAGAAATATATTTTGCAAATCAAAATTATGATGAGGCAATATATTTTCAAAAAAATGCACTTAATGATTTGGGTTCTGAGAATGATATATACATGATGATGTTAGGCAATTATTTATTATCCACTGAAGAAGTTGATAAAGTAGAAGATGCAATTTATTATTTAAAAAGATCAATTCAATTAAACTCGAAAAATGCATATTCCTGGTACTTACTAGCTAAGGCATATGCGCAGTTAGAGAATATTTCACTTGCTAATTATGCTACTGCTGAACGGTATTTTTTAATCGGAGAAAAATCACTTTCTTTTGAATTTGCTTCAAAAGCGATAAGAAGCATAAAAGAAAATACGCCAGAGTGGTACCGTACATATGATTTGATAGAAATATTAAAGAAAGAAGTGTCTACAAATACAAATTAAATAATGTATATTAATAATGATGAAAAAAATTAAATTTATCGATGGTCCAAATTTAAATCTACTAGGAAAGCGAGAACCTGAAATCTACGGCTCTGAAACACTAGATGATATTCATAAGTTAGTTAATTCTCATATAAAAGAGAAGAAATATGAAATTGAGTCATCATTTTTTCAATCAAATTCAGAGGGAGAAATTGTTGATTGTGTGCAAAATTCAAATCAAACCTCTGATGGGCTTATAATAAATGCTGCAGGCTTTTCTCATACATCAGTTGCTTTATTAGATGCTTTACTCGCGATTCAAATTCCCAAAATTGAAATACATCTTACAAATTTATTCAAACGTGAGGACTTTAGGCATCATTCCTTTATAAGCAAAGGTGTTAATGGGGTTATATGTGGATTTGGATCCAACAGTTACTTACTTGCTGTTGATGGTATTAATAAATTAATATAAGTATTATGATATGTCAGACAAAACTAAAAAGACAATAGACGCCAAACCAATAAAAGATTTGGCAAAAATATTAGATGATTTAAGTCTTACCGAGATTTCATATTCAGATGGTGACTTCTCAGTATCAGTTTCTAAAGCAGCAGTAGCTCAAACAATCGCGTCAGCTCCAACACAAACTAAAAGTAATCAGGAAGAAAATAAAGAAACAGATTTTAATAATGACCCTAGAGCAATTAAATCTCCAATGGTAGGAACTGTTTATCTTCAACCAGAGCCAGGAGCAAATAAATTTGTTGATATAGGTAGTCAAATTAAATCTGGGCAAACCCTACTTATTATAGAAGCAATGAAAACAATGAACCCGATAGAGTCCTCGCTACAGGGCAAAGTTTTAAAAATTCTTGTTGAGAATGAACAGGCGGTCGAATTTGGTCAGCCATTAATGCTAATAGGTTAAATGTTTGATAAGGTATTGATTGCTAACCGAGGTGAAATCGCGGTTAGAATTAACAGGGCATGTCAAGAACTTGGTATATCAACTGTAGCAATACATAGTGAAGCAGATGCTGACTCAATGCACGTAAGAATAGCTGATGAGAGTGTTTGCATAGGGCCCAACCCCGTGAATAAAAGCTATTTAAATTCACATGCAATTATTTCAGCTTGCGAAATCACGGGTGCTCAAGCGGTACATCCCGGTTACGGTTTCCTATCTGAGAACGCCTCATTTGCTAAAATGCTTGATGATCATAAGTTAACCTTTATAGGGCCAAAGCATGAACACATCAGCATGATGGGTGATAAGATTCAAGCAAAGAAAATAATGCAAGAATATGGTGTCCCTACTGTTCCAGGCTCTTTAGGAGCAATTATAGATCTTAGAGATGCAATAAATACTTCAAAAGAAATTGGCTTTCCCGTACTTTTAAAAGCAAGTGCGGGTGGTGGTGGAAGAGGAATGAAAGTGGTAAATGATGAGAAAGAATTGACCGAGATCCTACCTATAATAAAACAGGAAGCGCTATCATTCTTTGGAAATGATGCAATTTATATAGAAAAATTTATCGACTCACCAAGACATATTGAAATTCAAGTAATTTGTGACAGCCACAATAATTTTCTTCACTTACATGAAAGAGACTGCTCAGTTCAGAGAAGGAACCAAAAAGTAATTGAAGAAGCACTTGCCCCTGAAATCGATCAAGACAAGAAGGATAAACTTTTCAAAGTATGTATAGATGCTATGGAGAAGATGGGCTACCTGGGCTTGGGCACTCTTGAGTTCTTATTTGCTAATAATGAATTCTATTTTATGGAAATGAATACGAGACTTCAGGTTGAACATCCTATAACTGAGATGTTAACAAGGATTGATTTGGTAAGAGAGCAAATTTGTGTAGCTGCAGGCGACAAAATATTCACCTCACAAAAAAATATAAAGCCCTTAGGTCACTCTATAGAATGCAGAATAAACGCAGAAAATTCATCTGATTTCAAACCTTCCGCAGGAACAATTCAAATGTATCACGCCCCGGCAGGTAATGGCATTAGATTAGATACTTTTATATATTCTGGCTATAAAGTACCCCACTACTATGACAATTTATTAGCTAAGCTTATTGTGACTGGAAGGACTAGGAACCACGCCATTAAAAGAGCTATTAGATCACTAAATGAAATTGTAATTGATGGCATAGAAACAAATATTGATCTTCACAAAAAAATACTATCTTCAAATGATTTTAAAAAAGGAGCTGTGCCCATTAATTGGCTAGAAAAAAATATTAAAAAACTCTAATTCAAGCACAGTCTTCAACCCATATGTCGTAAATTGGATGTTCCATTGAAGAAATTGATGGTAAAGTTTTAAGCATCCATCCATTGAAAATTTTTTCTTTAGAGTCTCTATGGTGAATATTTAGGTATATACCAATTTCACTTTTTTCATAAGGTCCGGACGTATAGCAATCAATTGCATATATTTTTAATTCTTTGTAAAAGTAATTTTCTTTGAGTGATATCTTAACTCTATCGACATCAGCGGTAATTTTATTTAATATACTGATTTCGACAACTGGATCATTACTATTATTGCCATCATTTTCATTTTGTGCTCTTTCAAAAAATTGACTCTCTTCATTGCTTGAAAGAAACTCTTCATCATAAGATGGCTCAATCTCATCAAGATTTATAAGTGGAGCAACCTTAATTTCCTCTGCGTATGAGGAAAATATAAGTGAAATAAAGGAAATAAACGCAAATTTGCTTAAATTATTATGGTGACCATTTAATATAATCATCGTTTCTTTTCTTAACGCTATCATTTGTAGTGCTTTTTTCAGGATCATATGCATTTTCTGTCCCAGTTTGATTTGAAAGATGATTTTTTTGCCATTCATATTTTTTGTCTTCAGAGGCCTTTGACTTAGACGTGAACCTGAGCCAATTATTCCACTCTGGATTAACGTAGGTAGATTCGACCTCATCAGCATATATAACCCAGCGTTTAGTATCTTTTTTGTTATGGTAGTATTTATTGCCTTGGCTATCTACTCCTACAGGAATACCACTAAAATACGTCCATAACCGGGTTCCAAGTGTTTGGCCATTCCACCATGTAAAAATTTCTCTCAGCATAAAATCAGTCTATATTTATTTAAATTAACAGTTTTTTCAACAAAATTTAAATTATAGTGACTGTTTAAATCATTGAAATAAATACATATTTTAATATTAACCACAATTACAGCACCTTATATTGTGGTTGAATATTTTTTTTACACAACATATTGACTTCATTTTTCAAATAATAAATATTGGATTTCTAGAAAGTTACTCATTTAACATTCTGGTAATAAATCGGTCGGAACCATTCTTAACTTGTTCTTGATTTAAATTGCTATTGTAGCGTTATTATTAATAAGGAAAAAAAATGAAAATAAATAGAGAGTTTACAAGTGATAACCAATCCCCATATCAAAATATTAAATTTAAAAAAGTTTCTACAGAAATAAGAAATCCTGATGGATCAATCGTTTTTGAATTAAAGGATTTCGAAGTTCCTGAGCAGTGGAGTCAAGTTGCAAGTGATATACTTTCACAAAAATATTTTAGAAAAGCTGGTGTTCCCAATAAACTAAAGAGGACTGAGGAAAGAAATATACCCTCTTGGCTTTCTCCGAGAGCAGCAGACGAAGAATCAAGTGACCTCAATTACTCATCAGAGAAAAACTCTCAACAAGTTTTTGATAGACTAGCTGGAGCTTGGACATATTGGGGATGGAAAGGTGGATATTTCTCATCTGAAGAAGACGCAAAAGCTTTTTTTGATGAAGTAAGATTTATGTTGGCCAATCAAATGATTGCTCCTAATAGTCCTCAGTGGTTCAATACTGGACTGAATTGGGCATATGGCATAGATGGACCATCTCAAGGTCACTTTTATGTTGACCATGAAAACGGCAAACTTACTAGATCATCCAGTTCCTATGAAAGGCCCCAACCACATGCTTGTTTTATACAAAGCGTAGATGATGATCTTGTTAATGATGGTGGAATCATGGACCTTTGGGTTAGAGAGGCTCGATTATTCAAATATGGTTCAGGAACAGGAACAAATTTCTCTAGTCTAAGAGGTTCCACAGAAGGATTGTCGGGCGGTGGAAAATCGTCAGGCTTAATGAGTTTTTTGAAAATTGGAGATAGAGCTGCTGGTGCAATAAAATCTGGCGGAACTACAAGAAGAGCAGCTAAAATGGTTGTCGTAGACATTGATCATCCAGATATAGAGGAGTTTATAAAGTGGAAAGTTACGGAGGAACAAAAAGTTGCGTCCATCGTGACTGGTTCAAAAATATGCTCAAAACACCTTAAAAGCATTATGAACGCCTGTCACAACTGTGAAGCAGATGGAGAAAGCTGCTTTGAACCCTCAAAAAATCCTGCTCTGAAAAGGGAAATTATCGCTGCAAGGCAAAACGAAGTGCCTGAGAATTATATCCAAAGAATAATTCATTTTGCAAAACAAGGATATAAATCAATAGAATTCGAAACTTATAATACGGATTGGGATTCAGAAGCTTATGTAACAGTTTCGGGTCAAAATTCTAACAACTCTGTGCGTGTAACAGATGAATTTCTTGACGCAGTTATAAATGACAAAGAATGGAATTTAGTTAATAGGGCCGATGGGTCAATTAATAAAACCGTGAATGCAAAAGAATTATGGGATCAGGTTGGCTATTCAGCTTGGGCGTGTGCAGACCCTGGAATACAGTTTCATACAACAATTAATGACTGGCACACATGTCCTGAGAGCGGAGAAATTCGTGCTTCAAACCCATGTTCAGAGTATATGTTTCTAGATAATACTGCATGTAACTTAGCTTCGCTCAATTTAATGACATTTATGGATGAAAATAAGTGTCTTAATACTTCGTTATTCAAGCATGCTGTAAGAATCTGGACTCTAATATTAGAGATATCAGTTATGATGGCACAATTTCCTTCTAAAGAAATTGCTAAGTTATCTTATGAATACCGAACTCTTGGATTAGGATACGCAAACCTAGGTGGATACCTAATGTCTAAAGGTGTTGCTTACGACAGTGAAGAAGGTAGATCTAACTGTGCGGCTATAACATCATTGATGACAGGCATATCTTATGCAACTTCAGCAGAAATTGCATCTGAACAAGGTCCTTTCCCTGGCTATCAACAGAATGCAAAAAATATGCTTCGAGTAATAAGAAATCATAAGAGAGCGGCTTATGGTAATGCTGAAGGATATGAAGACTTAAATATTAATCCTGTGCCATTTATTGTTGAAAACTTAAGAGACACTAATCTTGGTATGGAAGCCCAAAAAGCTTGGGATGAAGCTTATGAAGGGGGCCAAAAGTACGGATATAGAAATGCTCAGACCACAGTTATAGCACCTACTGGTACGATTGGACTAGTTATGGACTGTGATACGACTGGAATTGAACCTGATTTCGCAATGGTTAAATTTAAGAAACTTGCGGGTGGAGGATACTTTAAAATCATAAATAGAACTGTTCCGGAAGCATTAAAACAATTGCAGTATACTGATGAAGAAGTTGAAGAAACAATAAATTATGCTGTAGGATATGGGACTTTAAAAGATGCTCCTTTCATTAATCACGAGTCACTTAAAGAAAAAGGCTTTGATGATGAGCAGCTAAATTTGCTAGAACAAAACCTAAAGAATGTTTTTGATATAAGATTTTCATTTAATTCATTCACTTTAGGAAAAGAATTTTGCTCAGAAAAATTAAATATCTCAGATGAACAGTTAGCTGATATGAATTTTAATATGTTAGCTTTCTTGGGTTTCTCTAATGAAGAAATAGATGAGGCGAATACATATTGTTGCGGGACAATGACTCTAGAGGGTTCTCCTTATATTAAGGAAGAACATTTATCTGTTTTTGACTGCGCAAATCCATGTGGAAGAATAGGTAAAAGATTTTTGTCTGTTGAAAGTCATATAAGAATGATGGCAGCTGCTCAGCCGTTTATTTCAGGAGCAATTTCCAAGACAATTAATATGCCTTCTGACTCAGATGTAGAAGATTGCAATGAAGCCTACCTTCTCTCTTGGAAGCTAGGAACAAAAGCCAATGCATTGTACCGAGATGGATCAAAACTAAGTCAGCCACTTGCGTCTAAACTAGTTGAAGATGAAGATGTTGCAGAGTCTGAGCAAATTGATGCAAGGCAAACTCAAGTTGAGAAGACGATTGCTGTTGCTCAAGAAGCAGTAAATTCAATTGTTTACGGATCAAGAAATAAGGTTCCTGACAGACGAAAAGGATACATACAAAAGGCAATTGTTGGTGGTCACAAAGTTTATCTTCATACAGGAGAATATGAAGATGGTAGTTTAGGTGAAATATTTATCGATATGCATAAAGAGGGCGCATTTCTGAGAAGCTTAATGAATAACTTTGCCATTGCTATTTCTATAGGACTTCAATATGGAGTGCCGCTTGAGGAATACGTTGAGGCATATACATTTACAAGATTTGATCCTGCTGGTGTTGTTCAAGGAAATAACAGAATAAAAAATGCCACATCAATTCTAGATTATGTATTTAGAGAATTAGCTGTTTCTTACTTAGGTAGGAATGACCTAGCTCACGCTGATAATACTGATGTTGATTTTTCACTTGGCACAGGTGCCGAGGAAGGAACGCTTAAAAACAATGAGATACCTTGGAAACTAGTTAAAAAAGTATCAAGCCAAGGTTACTTAAGAGGTCAAGATGGTCTTTCGGTAGTAAGCTCCTCTGGAGATATGGGTGTTGTAACTGCAGAGCAAGCAGTGTCAAGTAGTGGTGCTTTATCTACAGGAACATCGGATGCATCAATGAGTAGAGTTCAAGCGGCAAGGATGATGGGCTACGAGGGTGATTCATGCCCTGAGTGTGGTTCATTTACATTAGTAAGAAATGGAACTTGTCTCAAATGCGATACTTGTGGAGCTACTACAGGCTGTTCTTAATCTTCTTCAGCGGGTATTACTTTTAGGTTCAGCTCATCTAAAGTCTTAGCATCAACTTCTGCCGGCGCAAGCATCATGAGGTCCTGTGCCTGTTGATTCATAGGGAATAAGATTACCTCCCTAATATTTTTTTCTTGAGCAAGAAGCATTACAATCCTGTCAATCCCAGGAGCTATACCGCCATGAGGTGGTACTCCGTAAGAAAAGGCGTTAATCATTCCCCCAAATTTATCTTGTACTTGTTTTTTAGTATAACCACTTATTTCAAAAGCCTTGTACATAATTTCTGGTATGTGATTTCTAATGGCTCCAGATGATAGCTCAATACCATTGCAAACAATATCGTATTGATATCCTAGAACATCTAAAGGATCACTATTTTCTAATGCTTCTAATCCACCTTGTGGCATAGAAAATGGGTTATGACTAAAATCAATTTTACCTGTGTCCCTATCCTGCTCGTACATTGGAAAATCTATAATCCAACAGAATCTAAATACATCTTTTTCGATAAGATCGAGAATCTCTCCGATTTTATTTCTTGCTGCTGCAGCAATATCATATACCAACTTACCTTTATCACATGCAAAGAATATGGAATCTCCTGAATTTAAATTTGCTTTTTTAGCAATTTCTAATTGAATATTGCTTGGTATAAATTTTGCAATTGGGCCTTTTCCAGTAAGTATGCCATCTACTTCTTCAAAAATAATATAGCCAAGACCAGGAGCATTCATTTCTTTTTTTGCCCAATTGTTTAAATTATCAAAAAAACTTCTTGGTTGCATTGAAGATTTTGGTGCAGGTATCCCTAGTACTCGCCCACCAGCATCTATAACTTTTTTGAAAGCCTTGAATTCAACAGCGTCATCAGAAAATTCTTGAGTAATATCACATACCTCAATTGGATTTCTTAAATCTGGTTTGTCTGTTGCATACTTTTTCATTGCTTCTTTGTAGGTAATTCTTGGAAAAGGCAAATCAGTCACTTTAAAATTTGAAAACTTTTTAAATACTGAAGATAAAACGGGTTCAATGGCATTAAATACATCATCTTGTTCAACAAATGCCATTTCCATATCTAATTGATAAAATTCACCAGGACTCCTATCTGCTCTGGCATCTTCATCTCTAAAACAAGGAGCAATTTGAAAATATTTATCAAACCCTCCTGCCATTATTAATTGTTTAAATTGTTGAGGAGCTTGAGGTAAGGCGTAAAATTTTCCAGAATGAATTCTGCTTGGA
Organism: uncultured Pelagibacteraceae bacterium; assembly: GCA_902518415.1. Classification (GTDB taxonomy): domain Bacteria; phylum Pseudomonadota; class Alphaproteobacteria; order Pelagibacterales; family AG-422-B15; genus CACNXQ01. Next base: position 12,188 of record CABYGA010000002.1, read on the forward strand.
ACAAGATAATCTCTAGCACCTTCGGGGCTTGATGCAGTTAAAATGGGTGTCTGCATTTCAAGAAAGCCAGCCTCGGACATTAACACTCTTATATAGGAAATAATTGATGATCTTAATATAATGTTATTATGCAATTCTTCTCTTCTAATGTCTAAAAATCTATACTTTAATCTTATTTCTTCAGGATAATCATTTTCACCAAATACAGGCATTGGTAATTCATTTGCAGCAGAAAGAACTTCTAACGCATCAACAGAAATCTCGATTTTACCAGTTGCTAGGGACTCATTAATGGTTTCTTTATCACGCTTAATAACTTTACCATCTATTTTAATGACAGACTCAGCCCTTAGACTTTCAAATTCTTTTAATAGCTTTGTATTTGTTTTTTCAATGACACACTGAGTTACGCCATAATGGTCTCGCAAATCAATAAATAAGACATTGCCATGATCTCGCTTACGATTAATCCATCCAGCGAGTATGACGTCTTTATTTTCATCGCTTTCCTTTAACTCGTTACAATTATGTGTTCTATATTTTGCCATGCTTTAAATTCAAGTTCATATATAGTTTGATTTATGAAAATAGTCCAAGACAATAAATCTCTCAAAAATCTATGCAAAATACTTAAAACACAGAAAGTTATCTATTTAGATACAGAGTTTAAAAGAGACAGAACATACTGGCCAAAACTATGTACTATTCAATTTAAAACACAGCGAAACGTGTATTTAGTGGATATGCTTCTAATTGAACAGATAAATATGAATGATCTAAAAGAAATATTAATAGATAAAAAGTTCAGAAAAGTAATTCATTCAGCCAAACAAGATATTGAGGTAATTAATTACGCTTTAGATATCAAAATCAAAAACATTTTTGACACTCAAATGGCCTATAAGGCACTAAATGGAGGCGATGAAATCGGCTATACAAATTTAGTGGAAAAACTTTTTAAAATAAAATTGTCTAAAAAGTACCAAGTTTCAGATTGGGAATCAAGGCCACTTAGTAAAGATCAGCTAGCATATGCAGAAAATGATGTTTTATATTTACCAAGAATTTATACTTATCTAATTAATTTTATAAAAAAAAGAAACTTAATTAATAAAATTAACAATAAAAACCACGAACTAACTGAGAATAATGACATTTATAATCCAAAGTTTGCATATAAAAAAATTAAAACAAAAAATTTTAATCAAAAAGAAAAAACTCTACTAAAAAAATATTCTAAATGGAGAGAGGTCTGTGCACAAAACCTAAATATACCTAGGAACTGGGTTATTTCTGATAAAAATCTAATCAAAGCATCTAAAAGTAAAGAGGTTGGTTTAGAAAAAAATAAAAAAATGTACAATCAGCAACTAAGTAAATTTATTGATTATATTAATTCAAAAAATCTCTCAAAAAAGGGATAGTAATCTTGCTTTTAGTTTGCATGGAAGAAAAATTAATTTTTTCCATAAATTGATATAGTTTTGAATAATCTCTTTCAACTCGTTTAGTGAGATATTCTATTACATTAGTCTCTACTTTTAATTGAAGATCGCTAAAGAATTTAACTATTAAGATTTTTATTAGTTTATCATCTGGATCATCTATAAAAGAAGAAGTAAATGAATTAAATCTTGACCTTAAATCATTCAGTGAGATTTTAAAATTAGCGTCTGTGTCAACTGAACAAAGTATTTTAAATTTCTTGAGCGCTAAATTATTATAAAAATGAAAAAAATCATTTTCTTTCTCCACTTTGAGATGATGCAAGTCATCAATTGCATAACTACAGCTAGATGACAAATTTTTCCAATTACTTACTTCATTGCAATTAAGAAAAGTAGCGTTATTGTTAGCTGTCCATATTTTTAATAAGTGCGTCTTACCAGATTTTGACTTACCGTAGACAACCGCTGAGCCATTGAACCAATTATTTGTTTCATTAAGTAAAGATGAAACTTGCTGATTACTTTTACTAATAAAAAAATCATTAGGATCGAAATTTTCCACTTTACCTAAATCAAAAACTAACTGACCTTCATTCATCTAATCAATACTTTCCATCCAATATCTTATGTAAATAAACAACGATATTAATGTAGTAATTACAACGATCCCAATCAGTAATTCAATTAACCTCGTCTCATTTATCAAATTTTCAAATCCTGATGTATTGCCTAATAATGTAGCTATAACTAAAAAAAATTGAAAGAAAGTGTTCCACTTGCTTACTTTACTAGTTTTTAACTTAATTTTTATTCCTGCAAAAAATGTTATTACAAAAGAGCCTAAGATAATAATATCTCTTGATATGACTAGGATGATGATAAAAACTGGTAAAAGATTTGCTGTTCCGATTAATATATAGATTGATATTACAAATGCTTTATCGGCAATAGCATCTAAGTAGGAACCCAATTCGGTTTCCGCCTTTAAAGACCTTGCTATAAATCCATCCAAAAAATCGCTAACGGCAATAAGGATTGTAAAAAGAGCTGCATAAAAAAATAAATCAATTAATAGCAACCAAGCTACGATGGGAATAGTTATTAATCTGAATATTGATAATAAATTTGGAATATTCTTAGTCATACAAGCTAATTTTATAGTAAGGGCCCATATTAGCTACATCAATATTATTTTGAGACATTATTAATTCTAACTTATTATTATTGCCAGAAAAATTAATAACCCCTTCAACCGTAGACAAGTTAAATGAAGTAACGTGGAAGGAATTAAGTAACTCTAAAGTTTCTAGTTCTGTTCTTAGTTTTACCCAATCATCGATTGAATTAATATCATAAACAAAATTATACAAAAACTTATCATTCGATTGTTTCGTTATATCAATCCAAACTGATAATAACTCAGAATTAATATCTTTAATAATTTGATCAAAAATATCACCTCTGTAAAAGCTATTTTCTTCTATGAATGTTTTTCTAAATACATTTTCTTTATTATTTGCTATGAGTTTAATAATAATATCAAATTTGATTTTATTATTTTCAACACTAGTTGGATTACACCAAATCAATATAGCGTCCTTGATATCGCTCACTAGATTTAAACTCGATCCTTCCAAGAATGTTGCTAAATCTAACTGATACATTTCAGATGAAGAAAAAGTTGTTACATTCAAATTAATTTTACTTCCAATATTATTTATTTTTTTCCATTCTGTGTTCCATTTGTTAAACAATGTAAAGAAATCGAAGTGGTTTGAAAATGCAATATATGCAATTATGTCTTTTGAGCTCAGTTCTGAATATATTAAGGAACGAGATTCATAGAACTCTCTAACTTTAAATGGACTAAAGTAAACATTAAAGCTCCCACTATAAGTTTCAGATGATATTTTTTCATCAACAAACTCAATGCTTTCTACTAAATATTCATAATTAATATCATTTAATTTAATAATTTGATCGTAGTCGCTTGGTGCCAAAAGTTTTTTTGAAATTTTCTCAAATGCTAATTTTTCTGCTTTTGAAATTGCTAGATTTCTTACATTTAAATTATTAACATAAGGAATTTTAACTTCAATATTCATTTCTGAAAAAAATAAATCGTCATTAGCCATAACGGAAAAATTAAAAAATAAGATTAAAATAACAGCGAGTAACTGTTTAATATGTTTAGCGAAAAATTGATAAATCATATATATAGTAGACAAATGAAAAAATTATCATACTCAAGTTCTGGTGTAAGTATCAACAAAGGAAATGAGTTTGTAAGCAAAATTAGCAACTTAATCAAAAAAGATAAAGGTCTTATTAAGACTGAAATTGGAGGATTTTCAGGTCAATTCCCCTTAAGTACTAAAATTAAAAAGCCTATACTAGTTGGAGCAACAGATGGCGTAGGAACAAAAATTCAAATTGCAGAGGAAATGAATGACCATAAAACAATTGGTATAGATTTAGTAGCTATGTGCGTGAATGACTTGATTGTTGATAAAGCAACTCCATTATTCTTTTTAGACTACATCTCAACTGGAAAATTAAATGTATCCAAAGGTGTTGATATAATTAAAGGGATAATAAAGGGATGTAAAATTTCACATTGTGCTTTACTAGGCGGTGAAACAGCCGAGCATCCAGGATATGGTACTAAGGAAAAATACGATTTAGCTGGTTTTTGTGTTGGAGTAAAAAGTGGTACTTCGAAGAAAGTTTTAAAATTAAAAAAAAATGATCTTATCATCGGAATCGAGTCGTCTGGAATCCACTCCAATGGCTTTTCACTCATCCGTAAAATTATAAAAGACAATAATATTAGTCTAAAAAAGAAAATTATCAAAAATAGTACATTAGGAAAAATATTATTAAAACCTACGCATATTTACGTTGATGTAATTCTTGATCTTTTTAGTAAAAATCTTATTAAGACTTGTTCACACATTACTGGTGGTGGTGTAACCGAGAACTTACCCAGGTCAATCAGTAAAAATACAAAGGCTGTAATAGATCTAAATAAATGGAAACTTCCAGCAATATTTAAGTGGATTAGTAGTTTTAATGTATCTCAAAATGAGATGTTGAGAACGTTTAATTGTGGCTATGGAATGGTAATCATTATTGATAAAAAAAATCTTAGTAGAGTTAGAAAAATTGTAAAAAAATACAAATTAAAATCAGATATAATTGGCAATGTTGACATAAAAAAATCTGCTAAAGAAAAAAGCATAAAATTTATTGGAAGACTTAATTTCAATGATTAAAAAACCTATCGGGGTTTTTATATCTGGCAGAGGTTCTAACTTAGAAACGATTATCAATGCTTGTAAAGATGAAAACTTTCCAGCAAAAGTTGTATGTGTTTTTTCTGACAACGCTAATGCGGCGGGTCTCCAATTTGCATTTAAAAATAATATTGATACTCATACTCTAGATTTAAATAATTTTGAGAGCAAAGATCATTATGAAGAAGAGATTCTTAAACTACTAAAACCTTATAATATTGAGCTTATTTGTCTTGCTGGATATATGAAAATAATTACCAATAAATTAATTAGTAGTTTTCCAAATAGAATAATAAATATACACCCCTCCCTACTTCCTAAATTTAAAGGCCTTAATACTCACCAGAGAGCATTGGATGCGCAAGAAGTCGAGTCAGGATGTAGTGTGCATTATGTAAATAGTAAAGTTGATGATGGAAAAATCATTATGCAAACTTCTGTCGCTATTGAAAAGACAGATAATGCAGATACATTGTCAAAAAAAGTTCTTAAAGCAGAACATGAGCTTTACCCTGCTTCGATACTAAAATTACTTAGGAAATAATGTCTTCTTCTGAAAAAAATTGACTTATCTCAATTTTTGCATTTTCAAGGCTGTCGGAACCATGAATGGAGTTTTTTTCTAGTGATATTGCATATTTTTTTCTTATTGTGCCATCAGCGGCCTCTTCAGGGTTAGTAGCTCCCATAATTTCTCTATTTCTTTTTACAGCATCTTCCCCTTCGAGAACCTGAACTACAATTGGCCCGGAACACATAAAATCACACAAGCTTTGAAAAAAAGGTCTTTCTTTATGAACCTCATAAAATTTTGAAGCTTTTGACTTATCTAGTTTTAACCTCTTAGAAGCAACAACTCTCAATCCCGCATTTTCTAGCATTGCAGTGATTTCACCTATTTTATTTCTTTCAACTGCATCTGGCTTAATAATTGAAAATGTTCTTTCAGTATTCATTATTTACCCTCATGATATTTTGATACGAATTTGTTAAGAAGTTTGACGCCAAATGCAGTAGCCCCTTTTGGGGAAGTCGGCAAATTTGTTTTTGACCAAGTAGTTCCTGCAATATCCAAATGCGCCCAAGGGACTTTATTAACGAATCTTTGTAAAAACTGAGCTGCAGTAATAGAACCCGCTCCTCTTCCACTAGAAATGTTTTGCATATCTGCAATTGGTGAGTTTATCATTTTATCAAATTTATCATGAAGTGGGAATCTCCATAGCTTCTCATCTTCAATCTTGCCGGCATCTTCCAGCTGCTTACTTAATTTGTCATTATTAGAGAATAATCCCGCATATTCATTGCCGATTGCAATAATTATTGCTCCAGTTAAGGTAGCTAAATCAACCATTAACTCAGGCTTGTATTTCTCTTGTGTATACCAAAGTGCGTCGGCAAGCACTAGCCTGCCTTCAGCGTCGGTATTTAAAACCTCTATTGTTTGACCTGAATAAGATGTCACTACATCACTTGGCCTTGTAGCCATATTTCCAATATGATTTTCGACAAGACCTACAACGCCTATTACATTTGACTTAGCCTTTCTTAGCGCCAATGTCTTCATTAGGCCAATTACAACTCCTGAGCCTCCCATATCATATTTCATTTCTTCCATGCCACCTGCAGGTTTAAGTGAAACACCGCCTGTATCAAATGATACTCCTTTACCAATAAACGCGATTGGTTTTTTCTTTTTGTTTTTATGACCTTTCCATTCCATAATAGCTAATTTGGACTCATGCTCACTTCCGCGACCAACACTTAGTAAAGATCCCATACCTAATTTTTTCATTTCTTTTTCACCAAGAATCGTAACTTTCACACCTACTTTTTCAAGTGAGGCAGCATTTTTAGCCAATTCAGGTGGTGTCATAATGTTTGGAGGTTCCGTAACAAGATTCCTGGTCATAGTTACTCCGTCATGAATTGCTTTTACTGTTTCATAGTTTTTTTCTAATCTTGAATATTGAGATGAATAAATTTTGATTTTTGTTTTTTTGCTTATTTTTTTCCTATCTATTTTAGAAAAATATTTTGTGAACTTGTAAGATGCTAGCAAAAATCCTAATAGCAATTCACTTGTAGAGTTTACAAAACTTAGCTTAGAAGTACTAACTCCATCAGGATAAATAATAACGTTATGTTCTTTATAGAATTTTATAAGCGATAAAAGATTCCCCCCCAAAATCTGAAAGTCTCTATTTGAAGCATTAGTATAATTTTTTAATTTAAATATATATAGCTTTGAAAGGCTAAGATTTTGTGGACTATGGACAACTAGATAATCAAAATTTTTTGATTTTCTAGACTTGAATGACTCATCAGAATTAATTGTATTGGATAGGTTCTTTTTTGAGAGCTGGTCTAATTTTTTACCATAACCAATCAACTTACATTTATAATCACAGAATGTAATGCCTATAGCACCTTTTTCTTGTTTTAAGTTATTAAATTGAATATCCATACATATATACCTTTAACAAAATATTGATATACTTGAGAAAATGTCAAGATTTACAACATATGCGATTAGAGAAATCTCTTCAAGTTTTTTGTTTCTATCATTATTGCTATCAGGAATACTATGGTTGGGACAAGGTCTGAGACATATTGACTTACTAACTACTAATAATGTCTCAATTGAAACTTATACAACCTATGTAATACTCTTATTGCCTAAAATAATACTTTTAACATTTCCAATAAGTGTATTTTTAGCAATATTATTTAACTTAAATAGGCTCCGAAACGATAGCGAATTAATTATTCTTGCTTCATCTGGAAAATCTGAAGAAAATATTTTAATAAAGCCAATAATTTTATTTTCGAGTGCTATATTTGTGATCATTATGACATTTAGTCTGATAATTACACCCAATTCATTAAAAGAAATTCGCTATAAGATTATTGAAATCAGATCTGCAGGCTTGCATATATCACTATTAAAAGAAAAAAAATTTATTTCACCATCAAGCAATCTAACAATATTTATACAGAAGAAAAAGGGGGATGATATTTACGGTCTTCTAATTCATGACCAAAGTAATGTTAACGTTCCTAAGACATACGTAGCTGAAAAAGGAAAATTTGTGACAACAAACAGTATTCAATTTATAAAATTGTATAATGGGACTATACAAACATATAATAACGACGAGAATCGAATATCCGAAGTTGCCTTTGATACTTATGATCTAAATCTTTTACCTTATGGAAAAAAGGAAAATACACATATATATGCAGATGAGTTACCTACAAGTCAAATATTAAAAAACCTTAAGAATAAAAAACCTATAATTTATTCTGCGTATGAAAAAGAACAGTTCGCTGAATTACATACAAGAATCATAAATCCTTTTTATATATTTTTCTTTTCATTGCTTCCACTTCTTATGGTTGGGTTTTCAAAGAGACCTGATGATAGCTGGGCATATCCAATAATTACTGTCTCAATGATTGCTTTCTCCGTCCAAATACTTCAGATAACCGTTTCAAATCTATTGATTGAAAATATAAGCCTTGCACCCTTAAATTATTTACTACCATTTACATTAATAGCAATCGTATTGATCTGTCTTAGTTATAATTTTTTATATATATTTAAGAAAAAAAATGTTTAATAAAATAAGTTATTATATTTTTAAAAAATTTTTATACTCTTTCCTCATCACTTTTCTTATTTTAGGTACTATCTTATTCATTGGTGATTTTGTGGAACAGTTTAGAAAATCAGCAGGAAAAGATGTTCCCATTAATATAATATTTCAATTAGCGATATTTAATTTTCCTAATCTAATTAATTATACCTTACCAATTACTTCTTTCTTTGCTTCAATTATAGCCTTTTTAATATTAATTAAAAATTCTGAGTCAATCGTTATTAGCGGTATGGGAATATCAAACTTGAAAACCATTATGCCAGCAATAACTTTATATTTTTTTATTGGATTACTTTTTATGACATTAATTAATCCACTAATTTCTATATTTGATGATAGATATTCTGATCTAAAATATGAATATATTGATAAAATAGATAAATTTGTATCTATAACTAAGAATGGTTTATGGCTGAAGCAGGATAACTTTGAGAATGGATTGAGCAGTGTATTATACGCAAAAGAAACAAAAGATCAGGGCAATACCTTATATAGTTTTATGCTACTTGAGTATGATGATAAGGGTGCATTTAGTGGAAGAATTGATGGTAAGCAAGCTAGACTCAATAATGGATATTGGGAAATGTTTGAAGTTCAGATTACTCCTAAATACGGAGAATCCAGTTATCAGAGCTTCTATGAATATACTACAAATATTAAATCTGAAGATATTTATGATAGTCTCTCGTCACCTTCTAGTATATCGATCTGGCGACTATTAACATTTATTAATTTTTTAGAAGATCTAGGATATTCAGCTGTTGACTTTAAAATGCATTTATATTCACTTATTTGCTTACCTTTCTTTATTTCTGCACTTGTTTTTTTAGCTTTTTCATTAGTGCAAGGTATTAAACCTAATGATAAATTTTCAAAGGTTATTGCTAGTTCATTGATTATGATATTTTTCTTATATTTTTTGTCTAACTTACTTAATGCTTTAGGTTCTACATCACGTATACATCCTATAATTGCAAATTTTAGTATGCCAATAATAACGTTGTTTATAGCTTCAATAATAAGTCAATATACAGAATTAAAGAGAAGAAAAATAATATAATGCACTCAATAAATAAATTAATAATATTATACATTCCAATTATATCTTTTTTTGCTTTACTATTCTATTACGGGAAGACATATGCTGAGCAAAAAATAAATATTTACGCTGATGAAATAAAAATTGATAAAATAGGGGAAACGGTCAGTGCCACAGGTGATGCGGTTGCAATCAATGAGAGTAATGTTCAAATAAAATCAAATGAAATTATATATATTAAGGAAGATGATAAATTATCCGCATTTGGTGATGTCATCTTATTAGATGAGGAAGAAAACACTTTTTTTCTTGAAGATCTCTCAGCGCTAAACAATCTTGATGAAATAAGAGGGAACGCAGTTAAAGCTAGGCTTAAAGATAATTCTAGAATCGTTGGTTCCAATTATTTAAAAAAAGAAGAAATTAGTATTATTGAAAACGCAGAATTTACTCCTTGCAAAGAAAGTAATTACTTAATTAAGAATTGCCCCGGGTGGAAGCTTAAATCTAAAAAAATATATCATAATAATAAGACGAAAACGATACATTACGATCATGCTCAGATACAATTATTTAATATTCCTGTATTCTATCTACCCTACTTTTCACATCCAGACCCATCGGTGGCAAAAAGATCGGGTTTTTTGATGCCTACAATTCAAACTGATAAGCAATTGGGCGATACTTTTGCTCTACCATTGTTCATTAATTTAAAAAGTAATTTAGATCTAACTTTTACACCCAATATTCAGTCAGCTAGCAATAACTTTTATAACTTAAATTACAGACAACTTAATGATCATATTAATTTAGAGGTAAACTCAAGCATTGATGACAATAATGATAATGGTGGAACAAGTAGTCATTTATTTGTTGATAGTAAAATTTACAATCCTTATGGAAACTTAAATGCATATTTAAAGACAAGCAATAATGATACATATATGAGGAAAAATAAAATTAATAATCTTACTGTGCTTAAATCAGGTATAGATTTTGAGAGGGAAACAAACAATACTTTTTTTTCATTAGAAACAGTTAGCTATAAACACCTAACAGCACAAGATGATCAATGGGAATATTTATTTCCAAGTATTAATTACAATATCAAAAATATAAAAAATAATTTTTATGAGGGCAGTATGTCTCTTAATAACAGTATTTCAGTTAGAAAAAAATTAGACAAATCATACCTTTCAATAGCCTCTTCACAACTTGACTGGAGCAATCAAAAAATTCTTGAAGAGAATGGATTGATTACTGATAATGAAATAAACATAAGAGTAGCTTCAATTAGTATTGATGAAAAATCACAAAAAGACTCAAGTAATATTAGGGTATATCCGCAATTAAGTTCAAAAATTTCATATCCCTTGTTAAAAACTTCATCATCATTTACTCAGATCATTACTCCAATAATTATGCCAATTGTTGCTCCATATAATAATTATACATCTACAAAAACTGTTACAAATAGCAATTTGTTTTCATCAAACAGGGCTACATCAATAACTGAATGGGAAGATGGTCCAAGAATTAATTATGGTATTGAATGGTATATAAATTTAGAAAATGACGCTGATATAAAAACTACTATCGGGCAGAATTATCGTTTTAATAAAAAAAATTCTGATACGGCCAATGAAATATCCAATTACTTTGTCAACTCAAATATAACAATGAATTCAAAAAATTACTTAGATACATCAGTTATAATTGATAGAGATGATCTGAAAACTAGTTTTTTAAGTGCAAATTCCTATAATGAGCTTGGCAATATGGTTATCGCTATGAATTACGATTATTCATCGGGCAAGTATACTACTCCAAGGGAACAAATTGCAATTGGAGGGAAATATAATCTAGAAAATGATTTATTTTTGAAATTTACTGGATCTAAAAACCTAGATACAAATAAAAACATTGGCTATCAGTATGGGATTTTGTATGAAAACGATTGTCTTGGTATTGACTTTAATTATTATAGGGACTTAACAAAGGATAGGGATATCAAGGAAAGTGACGGTTTCAGCTTTACCATCGTTCTTAAGCCTTTCGGATCAACAAATAATTATGGTAAAAACGTCGTTTTTGGACCTAGAATTTAGTTTTTTATATGAGTAAAAAAATTCAAATACTTCTTATAGTTCTATTTATATCACCTTTAAGCTTCAATACTCATGCTCTTAATTTCAGTGATCATGAAATAATAGTTCTTGTAAATGACAAAATAATTACATCATACGATATTTTACAAAGAATGAAGATGAATGCGATACTTTCTAGAAATGATATAACAATTGAAAATAATGAACAAATACGAAATTTATCTGTAAATGAATTGATTCAAGAGAAACTTAAAAATGAAAAAATAAGTGAATTTGATGTATTGGTTAGCAATGAAGAATACCTTCGCCAAGAAAATCAGTTTTATAAGAATTCAGTATATGAACAAGAAGATTTGATTAACATTTTTGAATTGAATGACATAAAATATAATGAATTTAAGAATTTTTTAATAAATCAAATATCTTGGCAGAAGTTAATTTCTAGGATGTATTACAGAATGACATCTGCCAGTGATATAGAAATTGCTGAGATTGTTGTAAATAATCCAAGTATCACAGAAAATGAAGCTAGAAACATTATTATTGATCGACAATTAGAACTTAAAAGCAGCAAAATGATTAGAGATATGCTTGATGAAGCGACCATTGAATACAAGTAAAACCTTTCCTAAGAAATCTCTAGGTCAAAATTTTATTCATGATAAAAATTTTATTTTGAAATTAAACTCATTAATTACGAGCAACTCTTTTACACATATCTTTGAAATTGGACCTGGCTTAGGGGCTTTAACTGAATATTTAGCAAGGAAAGATTTTAAGAAATTATTTTTAATCGAGAAAGACGACAAATTATACAAAAAATTAAAAGTAAGATTTATTGATAATAAAAATATATTACCTGTCAATTGTGATGCACTTCAATACGATTATGAGCGTTATAGTGGAAACTATAAAGCTTTAATTGTTGGAAATCTTCCATTTAATGTTTCATCTCAACTTCTTATGAGATGGATCGTTGACTATGAATGGCCACCCTTTTATAGCAAGATGATATTAATGTTTCAAAAAGAAGTTGCAGAGCGTATTTTGGCATCTCATAACCAAAAAATCTATGGTAGGATTTCCGTTATAACTCAAGCTCGCTGTAAAGTGAAAAAGCTTTTATACGCTCCAGCAAATATTTTTTTTCCTAAACCAAAAGTTGATGGGGTTATACTTGAATTTACTCCAATGAATAAATATGTAAATGTCAATATCTCAAATTTACAAAAGATAGTGAGGCAGTCTTTTGAGCAGAGAAGAAAAAAGATTAAAACAAGTTTAAAGGACTATAATCATCTTCTACGAAAATATAAAATTGACGACGATTTGAGAGCTGAAAACTTATCAGTAGATGATTATTGCAAATTAGCATCAGGAATTTGACTTATTTCGAGCTACGTTTATAATTTTTTTTATTTCTGATACACATTTCTCAAAATCACTATTTTCTATAATATATTCATACTCATCCATATGGCTCATCTCCGTTTCATACATGCTCATTCTATCATTAATTGCTTGTTCATTGTCTCCAGATTTTTTTGCCCTTAATTTTAATCTTTCGTAAATAGCATCTTTAGAAGGTGGGATAATGAATATTGTCAATATGTTGGGATAATTTGAATTTTTCAGCTGCAGTGCTCCTTGCCAATCTATATCAAATAGAACATCAAATCCATTTTCTAAAGCGCTGGTTACATCTTTTTCAAGTGATCCATAATAATTTCCAAAAACATTTGCATACTCGATATATTCATTATTCTTAATTCTGCGCTCAAATTCATTTTTTTCGATAAAATTATAGTCTGTGCCATTAGTTTCATTATCTCTGGGAGATCTTGTGGTGTCTGAAATAGATATATTTAACTGAGGATCATCATGTAATAATTGTTTGCATATAGATGATTTTCCAGCTCCAGAAGGCGATGATATCACAATAATTAATTTTTTTGATTTAAAACTATTTGCCATCAAACTTAGAAAATATCAATGAAACATTTGTTCCACCAAAACCAAATGAATTTGATATTATATTGATGAGATTCATTTTTAGGGGTTTAGATTTAATAAAGTTTATGTTTTTCGTTTCCAACTCGTTTTCTAGGTTTAAATTTATTGGCACGATATTATTTTCTAAACACATGGCAGAAAAAATTGCCTCAACAGCTCCAGCGGCTCCCAACAAATGACCTATTTGAGATTTTGTTGATGATACGCACACTTTTTCAGAGTTTTCTATAAATAACTTATCAATAGCTAATGCTTCAGCTTTATCTCCTGCCGGAGTTGAAGTGCCATGAGCATTTATGTATTGAATTTCATTTGGATGAAGTCTGGCGTCCTCAATTGAGTTGTTCATAGCCCTGTAAGCTCCATCCCCTGAACTATCTGGCAATGTATAATGGTATGCATCTGACGACATTCCATAGCCCTTAATTTCACACAGTATTTTTGCATTACGTTTAAGCGCATGGCTTAGTTCCTCAAGGATAAGAACTGCACCACCTTCTCCCATAACAAAACCATCCCTCTCTTCGTCAAAAGGTCTCGAAGATTTTGAAGGGCTATCATTAAATTTTGTACTTAATGCTCTACAAGCTGCAAAGCCCTCTATTCCTATAGGGCTTATAGTCGCTTCTGATCCACCAGTCATCATGACGTCAACCTGTCCATGCTGTATTAGGCGATAAGATTCACCAATTGCATGAGCGGAAGAAGCACAAGCAGAAACTGTTGAGTAATTTGGTCCTTTAAGATTATATTTTATTGATAAGTAGCCAGCTGGCATATTAATTATCCTGCCAGTTATAAAAAAAGGACTGATTTTTTTTCCATTTGCATAATCAATGGATGTCTGTTCAATTCCTGGCAACCCCCCCATGCCTGAGCCAATAATACAGCCTGCTCGAAAGGATTGTGGATCATTGATGGCGCCTAAATTACTTTCTTGAAAAGCTTCCTCACCGGCAGCCATTGCGTATTTAATAAAATCATCAATTTTTTTTATTTCTTTTTTCTCAATCCAGTCTTCTGAATTAAAAGTTCCATTTTCTCCATTGCCGATCGGTACTTCACATGCAACTTGGCATTTGTATTTCGTGGAATCAAATTTTGTAATCTTAGAAGCACCAGATTTGGCAGAGATTAAGCTATTCCAGTTTTGTGACTTTCCGCAACCAAAGGGGGTCACTAGTCCCATTCCGGTAACTACAACTCTTTTCATTAAATTGTTTTTATTAGTCTGTTTCTAAGTGAGATATTGCATCTCCAACAGTTAATATCGTTTCTGCTTTATCATCAGGAATTTCTACATCAAAAGCTTCTTCAAAAGCCATGACTAATTCAACAGTATCCAAACTATCTGCCCCTAAATCATCAATAAATTTAGCATCATCAGTGATTTTACTCATATCATCTATCCCTAAATGTTCAGCAATAATTTTTTTAACTTTGTCAGCAACTTCACTCATAAATACTCCTGTTTTAATATATTAACTTTTTTTTAATACGTTCTGCATCACATTGTCAAGCCACCATTAACATGAAGCACTTGCCCTGTAATATAGGCTGATTCTTCCGAAGAAAGAAAATAAACTGCAGAGGCAATTTCATCAATTCTTCCCATTCTTCCAAGGGGAATTCTTTCTACCATATTTTGCAATGTTTTTTTGTCAATTGTTTCAAGAATTTCAGTATCAACAAATCCTGGTGAAACACAGTTTACTGTTACACCTCTTGAAGCTACTTCATTTGCGAGTGTTCTTGTAAGGCCTTCAATTGCAGATTTAGAAGCAACATAATTTGCTTGACCTGCATTCCCAATTTTAGCAGCATCTGAAGAAATATTGATAATTCTTCCCCAGCGACTTTTTATCATGTCCTTTAAAATTTTTTTTGTTAGCTTAAAATTAGAATTTAAATTGACACTAATTACATCGTTCCATTCTTCATCTTTCATTCTTAAAAAAAGATTGTCTTTGGTAATTCCTGCATTATTAATGAGTATATCAGTTGATCCATAAAACTTATTAGACTGCTGAACTAGATTCTCTATTTGTAATGCGTCATTAAGGTTACATGAGATGCATTTAACTTTTCCTTTATAGTTAACCTCAATTTCATTAAGTTTATCAATGTTAGTACCTGTTACGCATATATTGTAATTGTTTTTATAAAACAATTTTAAGATTGATGACCCTATTCCGCCTGTCGCTCCAGTAATTAAAACATTCTTCATAATTAAATATTATCCAATTTCTCAAAATCATCTACTTTTGATATTGATATTGATATGATTTCTTTTGACATTCTTTTTACTAAATTCGTCAATACATTCCCAGGCCCAATTTCAATAAACCTTTCCACTCCATCATTTATCATATTTGTGATTATTTCTCTCCATCTTACTTTTTTTACTATTTGCTCTACTAGAATTTTCTTTATTTCTGTTTCATCACAAGGCAACGAAGTCACATTTGAATAAAGGGGTACATCAAAGGACTTAAAATTGAATTTATCAATCTCATTTTTCAATGTCACCGAAGCTTTCGTCATAAATTCACAATGAAAAGGGGCACTTACAGACAGCTTAATAACTTTTTTCAAGCCAAGTTTTTTTGAATTCTCAACAATATAATCAATTGCTTTCATTTCACCACTTATAACTACTTGCCCAACTGCATTATCATTGGCAATAAAAATTTTTCCTTCAGAACTTATATTACTTATGGTAGCGGCAATCCCTTCTTCAGTTCCTCCAATAATTGCTGCCATTCCTCCAGTTCCGACTGGCATACTTTCTTGCATGGCTTTGGATCGAATCTTAAGTAATTTTACAGAATCGCTAAAATTAAGAGATTTATTGGCAACTAATGCTGAATATTCACCTAGAGAGTGGCCTGCTACACAATGAAAAGAATGTTCATCTATTTTTCCACTTTCTTTTAAAGCAGCAATAATGGCAACGCTTGTTGCCATTATTGATGGTTGCGAATTTTCCGTCATGGCAAGTTCGTTTTCCTCACCTTTGAATATTAAGTTTGCAAGACTTTTTCCCATTATTTTGTCCAGCTGATTATAAATATCGCGAGATGATTGGAAATTAGAATAAAAATCATAACCCATCCCAACGTTTTGTGAGCCCTGTCCTGGAAAAATTAATCCTGTTTTCATTTAAAAGAATACTTGCTTAATAACTGATTATAGAATATTTATTCGGACTTTAATAATAAATATGACTAATTTATGGCTCTTTTTGAACATGTAATAATTCTTAAACAAAGCTTAAGTTCAAACGAACTCGTTACTGAGCTAAAAAATCATTCTGACATGCTTTCTGAGTTAAATGGCAATGTAGTTTATCAAGAAAGTTGGGGCATGAGGAATCTTGCATATCCTATAAAAAATAATAAAAAAGCATTTTATGAGTTCATGAATATTGAAATGCCTCAGGAGAATATAGACATAATGAATTCTAAACTAAACCTAAATGAAAATGTTATCAGATACTTATCAATAAAAGTTAAATCATTTAGTGAGACACCTACACTAATGATTAAAGAGAAGGAATAACTTATTATGGACCGAAATAAAAATGATTCCTCTTCTTTTGATTATAAAGATCTATCTTCATTAAAAAAATTTATTTCTGAAAAGGGAAAAATTACCCCCAGAAGAATAAGTTATATTCCAATAAAGAAACAAAAAGACCTTTCAAATGCAATTAAAAGAGCAAGATATCTAGCACTATTACCATACACGGGTCGATAATGGATATAATACTTTTAGAATCATTAAATAAATTAGGAAAAGCAGGTGAGATAGTCACCGTTAAAGACGGCTTTGCAAAAAACTTTTTGATACCTGAGAAAAAAGCAATTATTGCAAATAAAAAAAATAGAGCTGATTTAGAAACTCGTATCACTCAAATAAATTCAAATAATGATAAAAAAATAGTCGAGGCAAATGAACTTAAACTGAAGTTAGATGGAAAGAAAATTTCAATAGAAATGGAGGCAAACGATGATGGCAGCCTTTATGGTGCAGTTAGCCAGAAATCTGTAAGTGAAAGTATATTTACTATACATAACATAAAAATTTCACCTGACTCAGTGATTCTAGACTCAATAAAAGAAGTAGGCGAAACTGAAATACAAATAAATTTATACGAGAAAATTAAAGCTGATCTCCAACTTGAAATAACAAAAAAAACTTAATAATAATTCTTTACCATATTTCAAACATTTAAAAGGCCAATATAATTCTTTAAATAAAGGCTGAGAATATATTAACAGTATTGAAATCCTGTTAGTATCTTTTATCATTAATATACTGACAATTTTTAGTAATTATTGTTAATTGACTTAATGTCCAATACATTTCAAATCCAGTCTAACAATATTTCTTCAAAACAGCTTCCTCACAATATGGAAGCCGAGCAAGGATTACTTGGGGCTATTCTAATAAATAATGAGATATTTTATGATATAACTGAAATAGTAAATTCTGAACATTTTCATGAACCAGTTCATAGAATTGTATTTGAAGTGATGAATAAAATGATTTCTAAAGGTCAAATTGCATCACCAATTACTTTACAGAGTTATTTTGAAATTGAAAAAAATCTAGAAGAAATAGGTGGCTCTAATTACCTATTTAGGCTTGCAAATTCAGCTGTTTCTTTGGAATATGCAAAGAGCTACGCTCAAATAATTTATGATATGGCTGTTAGACGAGGTCTTTATGAACTTGGAGGCAAAGTGCAGCATGATGCTATTGAAAGTGATATGGATGTGAAGCCTGGGGATCTCATAGAAGACGCTGAAAAAGATCTTTATCAGATATCGGAAAAAGGAACTACAAAAAATAAGGTCCAATCATTTAGAAGTTCAGTTGAAGAAGCTATAGAGCTTACAACTAAAGCATTTAAGAAAGATACGAGTGTGATTGGTCTATCCTCTGGATTTAGGGATCTTGATGCTAAATTAGGAGGATTCCATTCTTCTGATTTAATCATAATTGCTGGAAGGCCATCTATGGGTAAGACAGCTTTAGCAACAAATATGGCATTTAATATTGCAAAAGAGGCTCATAGTAATAATGATATGGATTCAAGCGTTCTATTCTTTTCACTTGAAATGTCATCAGAACAACTGGCGAGAAGAATTTTATCTGAAGAGGCAAGAATAAGCTCTAATGATATGAGAAAAGGTGATTTATCAGAAAATGATTTAGATAATTTAGTATCAGTTTCAAAGAAAATATTAGAGATACCTCTATTTATTGACGATACGCCCGCCATAAACATTGGAACACTTGCATCTAGGGCAAGAAGACTCAAGCGAAAAAACGGTCTTGGCGCAATTGTAATTGATTATTTGCAATTATTGAGGCCAAGTAAGATATCAAGAAATGAGTCACGAGTACTTGAACTTTCAGAAATAACCCAAGGTCTTAAAGCTCTGGCAAAAGAAATGAACATTCCTGTAATAGCTTTATCACAATTATCAAGACAGGTGGAGCAAAGAGAAGATAAGAAGCCCCTTTTATCAGATTTAAGAGAGTCAGGTTCTATTGAGCAAGACTCTGATGTAGTAATGTTTATTTATAGAGAAGAATACTATTTAGAAAAAAGTGAACCTGCCCTTGGTACCGCGGATTATATTGAATGGCAGCAAAAAATGGATGAAATTCATGGCCAAGCTGAACTTCTCATATCAAAACAAAGGCATGGACCTACAGGAAATATAAGACTAAGCTTTGAAAGTAAGTTTACAAAGTTTGGGAACTTTATTAGCAAAGATCACTCAAACAATTATGAGTAAAGTCTTTCAAAATGAAGAATGTTGATCAAAATACTTTTTTAGATATTGACTTAAGATCCCTAGGTGAAAATTACCTAAAAATCAAAAAAAAAGTAAATAGAAATTGCATAGTTGCAGCAACTGTAAAATCAAATGCATATGGTCTTGGAATTGAAAGAGTTCTACCTACGCTCATAAGTTCAAAATGCAAGCACTTCTTTGTGGCATCCACAGATGAAGCTATTGAAATTAGGAAAATGAATAAAAAAGTAGAAGTATTTATTCTAAATGGCTTAGTTTTAGATAACTTAAGCGTAATAAGTAAATATAAATTAATACCAGTGATTAATGATTTAAAACAGCTTAAGAAAATAGAGAGCTACCAAAGTAAATTCAATAAAAAAATCAAAATTGCAATTCATTTTGATACAGGTATGTCGCGACTTGGTTTAGATAAAAATGAGTCTGCTAATCTAATTAAAAACCAATCAGAATTAATAAAAAAATCAGATCTAGTTCTAATAATGAGCCACTTAGCTTGCGCTGATGATCCAAAAAACAAAAAAAATCTAACTCAATTAAAGAAATTTGATAAGATAAGAATACACTTTCCAAATTGTCTACACAGCATATCGAACTCTGGAGGGGTTTTGCTTGGAAGAAAATATAATCTCGATATGGTTAGGCCAGGAATATCTATTTATGGAGGCAACTGTCAAATCAGGGAGAGAAAACATTACAAAAATGTAGTCTCTTTAAAGAGTAAATTAATACAAACAAGGGAAATAAATACAGGTGATACCGTAGGCTATGGAGCCACATTTAAAGCAAAGAAAAAGATGCAAATTGGCACTTTTGCAATTGGTTATGGTGATGGATTCAGCCGACTCTTTTCAAATAATTGTAGAGTTTATTTAAATAATAAACGAGTTAATTTGATAGGAAGAGTCTCAATGGACTTGATAACAGTTGATTTAACAAATTTTACAAACTTAGAACAAATAGCTAATAAAGAGTTTGAATTCATTGGAAATAAGAACTCTATCAATACAATCTGTGAAAGCATAAATACAATACCATATGAGATTTTAACAAACCTAGGCAAAAGATACCAAAGAAGATATATTTCATAAGTAATGAAAAAAGTATTTTCGTCAGTTCTTGATAATTATTCAAAGTTATCTTTGTTTCTACTTGTAGCAATTGCTTTTTTTTTCCTAGTTAACTCTGATAATTTTCAACTTGACGCATCTTCTGATACTCTCATCTTAGAACAAGATGATGATTTAAAAAGATATCGAGAGTTAATCAAGGACTATGATTCAAATGACTTTTTAATTGTTACATTCACTTCAAAACAGAAATTTATTAAAAAGCAAAATCTTGATTTTTTAAATTCTTTTATTACAGAAATTAAAAGTCTTCCTTTTGTTGATTCAACTCAATCAATTTTTGACGCACCATTATTAGAGATTAATAATCAATCTTTATCAGATCTAGCAAATGAAATAATTACAATTAATTCTCCAAGAGTAAATATCGCTGATGCTGAGAAAGAATTACTTAATAGTCCAATTTTCAAAAACTTAATTATAAGTGAAGATGCTACTACTACAGGCTTACTAATTAATCTAGAAAAGAATCCTGATTTCGATGCAATAGTAAATGAAAGAATAAGGCTTAATGAATTAGGTAAAAAAAATGATGCTGAGCTTAAACTTTTATCTCAACTAGACTTCAAATATGAAATTGAAAAAAAGAAACAGGATAAAGAGAGAGAAAATAACATTTTAATTATCAGAACAATAATTGAGCAATTCGAAGATAAGAATATTGAAATTCATCTAGGGGGAGTTTCAATGATTGCAAATGATACTATCGCATTCGTAAAAAATGATATTATTATTTTCGGCATTGGGGCCTTTATTTTTATATTAATTGTGCTCTATCTTGTTTTTAGAAGCCCTTTGTGGATGATTGCATGTATATCTAATTGTATATTCATTTTAATTACTATGATCGGGTCTATTTCGCTACTCGGATGGAAAGTAACTGTTATTTCATCAAACTTTATCATGCTTATTTTGATCTTATCTTTATCAATGACTGTACATATAGTTGTAAGGTATCGGCAAATAAGTTTAGAGGATGAAAAATCTACAATTAATCAAAATATTATAAGTGCACTTGGAAAAATGTATAAGCCTTGTCTATTTGCAGCCCTAACAACAATTTTTGCATTTGGATCGCTTTATACAAGTGGAATTAAACCGGTTATGGATTTTGGCCTAATGATGTGTATGGGCCTAACTATCACATATATATCTAGTTTTGTTTTCTTACCAATTTTGATATCAGTCTTAAATTTAAAAAGTACTGCACTCTTGGATAAAAATAATAGTAAAGATGTATTTTCTATCTTATCAATCAAATTCCCGGTATTAACATTATTATTTTTTACATCTTTGTTTGCTATTGGCATACATGGAGCAAGTACTCTTAAAGTGGAAAATAGTTTTGTTAATTACTTTAAAGAAGATACTGAAATATACAAAGGAATGAAGTTGATTGATGAGCAATTAGGTGGAACTACTCCCTTGGATATTATTATTCAATTTAAAGATGAGCCAAATGATGATTTCTCTTTTGAAGAGGAGGAATTTATGGATTTTGGAATCGATTATGATGCTTCAGACTACTGGTTTACTAAAGAAAAAATTGACAATGTTAAGAGCATTCATGACTATCTAGAAACGTATGATTTTGTAGGTAAAGTACTTTCATTGGCATCCATTATAAGAACTGCCGAAAAAATTAATTTAAATGAAGAATTTGACACCCTTGAACTCTCAATTTTATACAAAAAATTACCGCAAGAAATTAAAGATCAAATTTTAAAACCCTATGTGTTGATAGATAAAAATCAGGCGAGAATATCTCTACGTGTAATCGACACTCATCCTGAGTTAAAAAGAGCAGATTTCGTTAATGAGCTAAGAGAACATATGGATTTAAATTATAATAATCAAAATATTGAGGTAAGTCTTACTGGAATACTAATTTTGTACAATAACATGTTGCAAAGTCTTTTTGAATCTCAAATTAAATCTTTAGGAATTGTTTTAATGGGAATATTTATAATATTAATTATGTTATTCCGATCCTTTAAAATAGCTTTAGCTGCTTTGATACCAAATTTAGGAGCCTGTTTTGTTATATTGGGAACTATGGGCTTGTTGAATATACCCCTGGATTTAATGACAATTACGATTGCCTCTATTACGATTGGGATAGCAGTAGATAATTGCATACATTATGTTTATCGGTATCGTGAATATATTGAAATAACTGGATCACACACAGATGCGGTCAATAATTGCCAGAAAACAGTTAGCACTGCAATCAAAAATACTTCGATAACTATTATGGCAGGTTTCTCAATTTTAGTATTTTCTAATTTTTATCCGACAATATACTTTGGAGCATTTACAGCGCTTGCAATGTTAATTGCTTTAGTGGGAAGTTTAACTATATTGCCGATATTACTCGGGTATTTTAATAAAAACTCATAGCATGAACGACCTTAATTATTCTCAATTTCTCAATACTTTTGATATTACTTTCTTAATCATTTGCCTAATATCAATTTTTTTTGGAATTAAAAATGGATTTCTAAAAAGTTTTTTTAATTTATTAAAATGGATATTAATATTTTTTATACTTAAAAATTGTTTTACCTTATTAAGACCTGTTGCAGATCAGTATATTACTAACGAAACTTTATCTGATGTAACAATTTTTCTAATTACCCTCATAACCTCATATATATTTATTTCATTCTTACTGAGACTCTTCGTAGGTTTTTTGCAACCTAAAAAAAAGGGGCTTGTTGATATGGGGCTTGGAGGGGTCCTGGGCATTTTCAGGGGATATATTGTAATTGTGATAACTTTGTTTTTTATAAATCAAAATATATCTTCTAGTATTTTAAATGACTTTATGGCTAACGGCTCATTTGCTGAAATAGTAAATATTGGAATAGGATTTTTTGAACATATACCAAGAAATTTAGAGGAAATAGGCATATAAACATGAGAACTTTAAATTGCCTTATTACAGGCGCCTCATCTGGAATTGGGGCAAACATTGCTCAGGAGCTGTCAAAGTCAGTTAAACACATATATATTTTGTCACGCAATACATCCAAATTAGAAGAGGTAAATGATAAAATAATTTCAAATGGATGTGAATGTACAATTGTTCCAATTGATTTATGTGAACCTAATGTAATAGAAAATCTTTCAGGGGAAATATTTAAAAAAGATAAGTTTTTAGATATTGTTGTCACATCTGCGGGCCAAATTACTAGACTATCACCTGTAGAGTCAATTGATTTAAATGAGTTCAATGACACTATCAAGTTAAACTATATTTCTAATTTTAGAATTATGAAACATTTTCATCCTTTGCTGAAAAATTCTAAGAAATCTAACTTTGTGGTTATTTCTTCAATAAAAGATGAAATGAAGTCCCAATATTGGGGCATATATCAACCAATCATGACAGCATTAAATGAACTAGTCATAACATTTGCCAATGAAAATAGAGGTACCTCTATAAATGCCAATATTATCTATCCAGGTGCGGTAAATACCAAATTTAGAGAAAATATTATGCCTGGTGAGGATAAAAAGAAAATTAAAAATCCAGTCGATGTAGCAAGAGCGGTTGTAAATTTCCTACTATCGAATGAAAAAAGTGGTGAGATTATTAAGCTTTAGTCTGAATAAGGATTGCTAGAGCTTATAAATTGATAAGAAATTGGCACTCCTTTTATTTTAAAAAAATCCCTAAATGCATTATCAAAAAATCTTTGAAATATAAGAGGTGCTTTTTTTTTTGAATTAATAAAGACTTTAAAAAGTGGAGAGCCAGTCTTTATTTGCACAATATACTTAGGCTTGATTTCTCTTTTTTTAATTTTTGGATATTTTGATTGTTTATTTAAATAATTAAGAAATTTATTTAAATTAGTTTTTGTGATTTCAATATGGGCAAGTTTATTTTTGTTAATAATTTCTTTTATAAAACTCTTAATTCTGATGTTTTTCTTCGCAGAAATGAAATCAGTGTTAATCATTTGGTATTGACTATAATTATTACTTAAATATTTATCGATCTTAGTTTTATATTTCTTACCTTCATCAATGAGATCCATCTTATTAAATAAAAAAAATAGTGTCTTTTTTTTTGTTATTGCTAAATCAGCCAGCCTAAAGTCTTGCTTGGTAATATTCTCAACAGAATCTATGAGCAGAATTATAACGTCTACCTTATCGACAAGTTTTATCACTTCCTTGCTTCTTTTCTTTTCATCAAGATCATCTATCTTGCTTTTCCGTCTAAGTCCCGGAGTATCATAAATTGTGAAATCATGATTATACAGCATAAATTTATCTTTAAATAGATTTTTTGTAAGTCCGTATTCATCACCAACTGGCGAAATACTATCTTCAAGCAAACAATTAAATAAAGTTGATTTACCTGAATTAGGCTTACCAATAATACATAAATTTATGTTATTCAAATTGGAAGACATTGGAACTTTCGTTCATTATAAATGCTGAACTGCTTAGTATAACTGGTGGTATCATAATATTTTTTATACCTAAATTATCAGCAGATAAAATATCTCCTGTCATTGGTGAAACAATTTTTAATTCTCCAAAATATGAAATATTGTATAATAAGCTATTTATTAAATATGGTCCTAACCATAAATTTAGGTTTTTTGCTTTTTGGCCTTTTTTGAATTTACTTAATTCAGTAATCCAGTAAATATCGCCTGTGTTTTTATCTATACAAATCAGTTTCCCATCTTGGTCAATTATATAGATTTGATTTCCACTAACAATTGGAGTTCTATAACCTGATATATCAACCGACCAATTTCTTTGGCCACTAATAGCACTTATAGAAACTAGTTTACCATTTGTACTTAGAGAATAAATTGAGTTGCCAGATATAACAGGACTTGCCGATATATCTTTTATGTCAAAATTACTAAGCAATGAAACTTTAGACACGTTTTCTGACCAAAGAGGTCTTCCATTTTCATGAGAAAACGCAATTAGCTCGCCATTACTAAAAGGTGCTATAATTGTGTTCTCATATGCAATAGGTGAAGCAGTGATTAAGCTTTTCTTTGACTCAGCTATGGTTTGGAAAGACCACTTAACTTCCCCAGTTTCTAAGGAAAGTGAAAATAATCGATTATCGGATGAAATAAAGTAAATCTGATCTCTATAAATTAATGGAGGTGAAAGTATTGGAAATTCAATTTTTTTCTCCCATATTCTTTTTCCATTAGTTGAGTCAATAAGTAGTATCTGACCATAAGCGTCGACAAATACTATTTTGTTATCAAAGAAAGCAAGGCCCCCACGTATTATTTCATATTTTTTAATTCCTTCAATTTTAATATCAACCCTAAATATTTTTTCATTATTCAATAAATTTATACACTCAAGAAAACCTTTAGTAACAATATAGCATAAAGTATCATTGAAATAGATTGGCTGTATTATATTAAGTGGCCCAGTTGCTCCTGAAACTATTTTTTTTTTATTTTTGATTGTCCAAGATGAAAATATATTATTTAAATTATTACTAGGATTTTGAAAGTGCTTTGACCAAAAGCTTACTTCTCTTGGGGCATCAATGCTTATGCCCTCAATATTAAGGCCCAATGTTTCTGAAATTTGTGCATCGTA
Source organism: uncultured Pelagibacteraceae bacterium (assembly GCA_902518415.1). Classification (GTDB taxonomy): domain Bacteria; phylum Pseudomonadota; class Alphaproteobacteria; order Pelagibacterales; family AG-422-B15; genus CACNXQ01. The sequence goes on from CABYGA010000002.1 coordinate 38,319, forward strand.
AGCTAAAATAGAAAAACTACTATTATTTGTTTCTATGGTCTCTTTTTTCGAACAACCAATTAGAACAAAAATTGATAATAAAAAGACTAAATATATATTTTTCATATTATTTAAATGTGTCTAGAAATTTTGATGCTCTAATAGCTATCTCTCTTGGAGCGTTTGTGTCATTTGATAAATCATTAAAATATTCTTTAGATAGATCAATATCTCCTGAGAGTAAATTTTTTATAGCTATAGCTTCTTTGAAAAGGTATTTAAGAGAGCTGTTTTTTTCTCTTTCGCTAGTTATATATATATTAATTTCGTCTTTATTAATCTCATTCAGATTGCTCATTAAGTAAAAATAAGTAGCTATGTCAGCTAAGAGTTTATCAGAATTATCATCATTTATAATTTCTTTTAGCTTGTTCATGCTTTCTTCTGTGTTGCCATTTTCCATTAGTAAATTTGCCGCTTTAATTTTAGCAATGCTTGAAATAAACAATTGATTGTCACCTTCAATTTCACTTAGATTTTTGATTGACTCATTAAAGTTCTTGATACCTGCAATAGCAATATACTTTTCTACTGTTTTTTCATAATAAGATTGATTTACTGATTTATTAATTTGATATCCAAAAACTCCGCCTATAATTAGAATTAACATTCCAACTATATATATTCGATATTTTTTCCATAAAGTTATCAGGCGATCTTGTCTTAATTCTTCGTCAACCTGCCTCAATATATCTGACATTATTTTTCCTTATCTTTAATTATTACCTGTTGATTCATTTTGTATGTGTGCTCTGTTCCTGGAAAGCTTCTATTTCTTACTTCATCAGCATATTGTTCAGCGGCTTTATTAATTATACTATCTAGATTTGCATATTTTTTTACGAACTTTGGAGCAATATTTGTTAAGCCCAACATATCTTCAGTAACTAATACCTGGCCATCACACATCGGCGATGCTCCAATTCCAATTGTAGGAATTGAAATGCGAGCAGTTATTTCAGCAGCTAAGGGTTCAGCCATTCCTTCCAATACAACTGAAAAAGCTCCAGCTTCTTCAATTGCAATAGCGTCATCTATATATTTTCCCCAATCAAATTTATTCCTTCCTTTAACTTTATAGCCACCATCTATAAGCACACTTTGAGGCTGAAGACCAATATGTCCCATTACTGGGATTGATCGATCAGTTAAATATTTTACAGTTTCATACATATTTTTTCCACCCTCAAGCTTTACTCCGTTGCAGTTTGTTTCCTTCATTACTTTTACGGCATTCATAAAAGCTTTATCAACAGACTCCTCATAAGTACCAAAAGGCATATCAACTATAATGCACGACTTTTTTGTTGCATTTACAACAGATTTTGAATGCTCAATCATTTGAAAAAGTGTTACTGGTAATGTATTTTGATAGTCATAAAGAACCATTCCAAGTGAGTCGCCTACTAACAAAAGATCACCACAGCCATCGATAGATCTTGCAATCGGGGAAGTATACGCCGTCAAGCAGACTATTGGGGTTTTTCCTTTTTGGTTTTTGATATCAATTACAGATTTACGTTTCATGCTGCGGGTTATACTTTAGAAATAAAAAAATTTCTATAAAAAGCTAAAAAATTGGCTATTTTCGCCTAACATTAGGGATTACTTCTTCTTGATACCCTTCATTGAACGAGTCAGAGTCGCCATAAATTTCTGCTTCAAACCACGTAATAAACTCATCTGACTTTATTCCTTTCCAATATTTCCATGATGATTGTGCTATAGGCGCCTTCATAACCCCAAGTTTAAGCATATGCATTCTCATCTTTAAATGTGACTCGTCAACAAAACCTTTTTCAACTTTTTCATAAGTATCAAATATATCCACCAATAACGTATTTATAAAAATAGCAACTCGCCATTTGTCTGAATCATCTAGGTCGCCTGTAGCCCAGTCTTTTGCTAAAAAATTACTAAACTCCTTATCTTTAGCTGTATTAAAATATCTTTCGTACATTCTTTGTGTAAGGGAGTGTCCAAATTGAGCTTTAGTAATTTCATTTTGTTGATGAATTTGTAATCCTAAATAAATAACTGAAACAAGCACACCAAATGCTGCTACCATTTGAACAATAAGAAGAACAGTGTCTGTATTCATTAAGCCATTAAAGTTTTAGTTGTGGCAAATGCCTCTAAAGCTTTTTGTCGGGAAGAGCCAATTTCAACAATAGGCAGTGGATAATTCTCGCCAAGCTTTACACCAGCCAATCTTAAGACATCTTCAGGAGCTTCCCAAGGGTTAAATAAAAATTTATCTGGCATTTCACTCAAAACAGGCAAGTATTTTCTTGTATATTTTCCATCAGAATCAAATTTCTGGCCCTGTGTTATTGGGTTAAAAATTCTAAAATATGGAGCGGCATCTGCACCTGAACCAGCAATCCATTGCCACCCAGCACTATTACTCGCTAAATCGGCATCAATTAAGCAGTTCCAAAACCATCTTTCTCCATGATGCCAATGTAAAAGTAAATTTTTTACAAGAAATGAACCTACTACCATTCTAAGTCTATTATGCATATAGCCTGTTTGCCATAATTCTTGCATACCAGCATCTACAATAGGATAGCCAGTTAATCCTCTTTGCCATTTCTTTAATTTGTCTTTATCGTTATCCCATGGAAAATTATCGAATTTTTTTTGTAAATTTTCTTTAGGAAGAAATGGAAAATGGTAGAGCAAATTAAAAGAAAATTCTCGCCAACCTAATTCACTTAAAAAGTGATCTAAGTCTTTCTTAATTCCTAATTTACCCTCTTTTGTTTTAGCTCGATACCACACTTGGTTTGGTGAAACTTCACCAAAGTGTAAATGGGGTGAGAGTTGAGACACATTCTTGTTGGATGGAAAATTCCTGCCTTCTTTATAGTTATCTAATCCATTTAAAATAAACTCATCAATCTTGCTGAGTGCTCCTTCTTCTCCGGGAGACCATAGGGAAGTCATCTTCTCATACCAATTATGTTTAGGCATTAAGTCCAAATCTTCTATTTTTATATCTTGGCCATCAATTGATGTTAAGTTTGATAAATCAGGTATTGGCAATGGCATTCGAGGTTTATCTGAATTCAGGCATCCCTTTCGATAATAGGGAGTAAACACTTTATAAGGAGTGCCATCTTTTTTTGCAATATTCCATGGTTCCCATAAAAGAGATCCATTAAAGGTACTCACATTTACGTCTTTATCAGTGAAATATTTTTTTATTTTTTTGTCTCTACGAATTCTCCAGGGCTCGTAGCAACGATTCCAAAATATATTTATTATTTTATATTCTATATTAATTTCATCTAAAATTTCTAATGGATTACCCTTATAAAAACATAGCTTGTTCTTTAACGACTTATTTAACTGAGTTAACGAATTATGAAGCCACCACTTACTCGCAGAACCATTTATATGATCTTTTGAATTTACATTATCAAATATAAAAATAGGTAAGGTCTTGCCATCCTCTAGCGCTTTTGATAGGGCAGGATTATCAGCTAGTCGCAGGTCTTGCCTGAACCACATAACATTTATATTTTTTTTTGATGCCATAATTTATATATAGCCTAATTATAGTAAGTTTCCATGGATTAGGCCTAATTGCCTATAAAGCTAGAGAGAATATTCAAAATTCTGTGTCGTTGGATTGTGTCCTAAGAGTTTTGCGCCATTTCTAATGTGATAATGAGTGGCCATAGGTGTCAAAGGCGAAAGAGTAACAATTCTTTTATACCCCATTTCTCTGCCAAATTTTAATGCCTCTTCCATAATTTTTTTACCTGCACCTTTTTTTCTCGACCAGACAGTATAAGCAATAATTGTATCAGCGTTTTGCTCATAAACTGCTAGTCGGCTCATTAAGTCTAATTCTCTTACTGAATGAGGAACGTCTTTCGTAAAGGCTAAACACATAATCCCCTCTATTTGTTTATTGTGCTCCAGACCGTATATTTTTCTTTCATGAGAAGTTCTCCATGAGAGATCTAACTCAGGTCTTACAGGGTCCTCAGAGACATCTATAGTATCTAACTCAATAAACTGAGATGTTTTAATCCAACTAAAATCAGTAAAATTTAATTTAAATATCGATTTAAAAAAATAAATGATTTTATCAAATAACGTTTTCATTGTTTTGCAATTCTTCCAACTGGTCTAATTTTTAACTTAAACAAATATTCGTAAGATATCATTTTCTTCTCATTAAAAGTAATAATATTAGCACTAAAGTAAATGGCAATATTAGTAGGAAAGTAAATAAACCTGACCAATATGTAATCTTTTCTATATTAGACGCTTTCTGAATAATTTTTTGCTTAGGATTAAAATAATCAGCTGAATAAAGGTGTGGATAGTCAGCAAATTTAATATGCATATTTGAAATCCACTTTCTTAGGTAGCCAAGCTCCGTATTTTCTTGAAGAGTTTTTATTAAAGGAGAGTAAGGAATACTGCAGTGACATTGTATTACGCCAAATAATTGATAATCAATAATATTAGGAACATCTCCACCAAAAAAATTAGTGTTTTGAGTTAATAGTTTGTTATTCCAATATGAATATTGATCAAAAAATTTTTCATTAATTGTAAATTTTCTAATTTTTATTTTTATAATATTTAAAAGTGTAAAAAAATAAATTGATGTAAGAGGTCTTAACGCATGATTATATAAATTAAATAGTTTGTTATTGTGAAATCCTTTACAAAGACTAAAAGCATAAAAAAACATTAAAGGGTTATCAACCCTATGTTGCACTCCTTGCCATGTTTTGAATATTAATTTTTTTTCCGTGCTTGATAGAGAGTAATTTCCTAGTTTCTGCAAAATTTCTGCCGAGTCCAATTTCCATTTATAGGAATCATCTCTCATTGCAGGCATCATAACGCCACTTTTAAATAATAAATTCAACGTGGGAATGGTTCTTAAATTATAGTTTATATTTTTGTCATATAGGCAAAGAAGAACTGATTGAACCCAAGGCGAATGATCATTTCCATATAGATCTATAATTTGAGAATTTCCATACGATTTATTGCTCATAATTAAATTTCTACTATTCCCACTCAATAGTGCCAGGAGGCTTAGAAGTTGTATCGTAAACTACTCGATTAATTCCTTTAACTTCATTAATAATACGAGTTGATACTATGCTTAAAAATTGAGCACTAAAAGGATAGAAATCAGCAGTCATGCCGTCTACAGAGGTCACGGCCCTCAAGCCACAAACAAACTCATATGATCTTTGGTCGCCCATTACACCAACAGTTCTAACCGGCAATAAGACAGCAAAAGCCTGCCAAATTTCATTATATAAATTAGCTGCTTTAATCTCATCAATATAAATTTTATCTGCCTGTTGTAAAATTTGTACTTTTTCTTTTGTAACATCACCCAATACTCGAATACCCAATCCAGGTCCTGGAAATGGATGTCTTTGTATAAATTCTTTTGGCAATTTTAGTTCTTTGCCGACTCTGCGCACTTCATCTTTAAATAATTCTTGTAAAGGCTCAACAAGTTCTAGCTGCATTTTTTTGGGTAAGCCTCCAACATTATGATGAGACTTAATGACTGAAGACGGCCCTCCATGAAAACTTTTACTTTCTATTATATCCGGGTAGATAGTACCTTGGGCTAAGAATTTTGCCTTAGATATTTTTTTTGACTCAACATTAAATATTTTGATAAATAAATTGCCTATAATTTTACGTTTTTTTTCAGGATCTGATATTCCTCTGAGAGAATCGAAGAATTTATTCTTGGCATTAACCGTTACAAGCCTCGATTTAAAATACTTCTTAAATAAATTTTGAACTTCCTTCGTTTCATTCAGCCTCATCAACCCAGTGTCAACATAAATACATGTTAATTGTTTACCAATTGCTTTTGAAATTATTGCTGCAGTCACCATGCTATCTACACCTCCAGATAACCCACAGATTACTTGGCGCTTTTCAACCCTTATCTTTATTTTAGCAACTTGCATTTTGAGGTAGTTTTGCATGCTCCATGTTGGCTTTGATTTACAAACATTGATTATAAAGTTCTTGATTATTTTTTCACCTTGTTGCGTATGAACCACTTCTGGATGAAATTGGAGACCATAAATTTTTAGTTTTTTATTTTCTATGCCAGCAAATTTAGAGTTTTTACTTTTTGCAATAGTTAAAAAATCTTTAGGTAATTTAATTGCCTTGTCACCATGGCTCATCCAAACGTAATGTTGTTTATTTTTCAATTTTATACTTTGAAAGAGCATACTTTTATTAACATGCGTAATTAATGTTTTACCGAATTCTCGTTTATTAGATATTTCAACCTTACCTCCAAGTTGATGCACTATAAGTTGCATGCCATAACAAATTCCTAGAATCGGAATATTTAAGGAGAAGATCTTCTGATTAATTTTAGGCGTGCGTGACTTATGAACACTTGCTGGACCACCTGAGAATATAATTCCAGTTGGTTTAATATCCTTAATTTTATTTAAAAGGTTCTTATTACTTACAATTTCACAGTAAACACCGGCCTCTCGAACCCTTCTTGCAATTAATTGAGTTACCTGAGAGCCAAAGTCTACAATATAGATCATACTACTCAGCCAGTAACTTTAGATTATTAATTTCGTCGCAGTCATCTTCACAAAGGATTTCCAAATTAGAAATGAATTCAGCGTAATCTTCAATATTACCCAAGCCGTATGCAGTTTTACCTAAAAGAAAGTTTAGCTCTAAACTATGCGGTGCTAACGTAAACGCAATTTTATAATATTTATTAGCAGTGATTAAATCATCAATTTTCTCATAAGATTTTCCAAGTAAAACAAATGACTCAGATGATTTAGGGTTAAAAACAATTTCCTTTTCTAAATATTTAATGGCTGTTTCGTACCTAGTGTCATTGAAATGCTTTAGAGCATTATCATAAAAGTCTGATGCTGACCAAGAATGAGATGAGTATAAAAAAAGAGTTAAAACTATAAAATATTTCATTAACTTAAATGTTAGTTGGATAATTTGGAGACTCACGAGTGATATCAACATCATGAACATGACTCTCTTTTAATCCCGCTCCTGTGATTTCAATAAACTGAACATTCTTCTTAAATTGCAATATATCTTTCGAACCTGTGTAGCCCATTGATGCTTTAAGGCCGCCAACGAGCTGATATATTATTGGTGATATTGGACCTTTGTATGGAACTCTTCCTTCAATCCCTTCAGGTACATGTTTATTGTTTTCTGTGATTTCCTCTTGAAAATATCTATCTGCAGACCCTCTCGCCATTGCACCTAAGGAGCCCATTCCACGATATGATTTATAACTTCTACCTTTAAATAAGTAGACTTCACCAGGTGATTCATCAGTTCCTGCAAATAATGAACCTATCATAACTGCGTTAGCTCCTGCGCCTAGCGCTTTTGCAATATCTCCAGAATATTTTATACCTCCATCAGCAATAACTGGAATATTTTTTTTGTTTGAAATTTCAGCGCAATCCAAAATTGCTGAGAATTGAGGGACCCCTATTCCAGCAACTACCCTTGTAGTACAAATTGACCCTGGACCTATACCAACTTTTATACAATCTGCGCCTTTATCAATTAATTCTGCTGTAGCTTCTTTTGTAGCTACATTGCCAACAACTACGTCAATGGAAAAATGAGATTTAATTTCCTCAAGAGTAGAAATAACTTTTTCTGAGTGGCCATGGGCAGTATCTATTACTAACACATCTGCACCAGCATCTACTAGTTGCTCAGCTCTGTTAATTGCTTCTATTCCAACGCCTATTGCAGAACCTACTATCAGCCTTCCTTTGGCATCCTTAGATGCGTGAGGGTTTAATTGGCTTTTTTCGATATCTTTCACTGTGATTAAGCCAATGCACTTTCTATTATCATCAACAACTATAAGTTTTTCAATTCTATGGGCATGAAGTAATTTTTGGGCATCGTCACTAGAGATTCCCTCTTTTACAGTAATCAAATTTTCACTTGTCATTAACTCACTAATTTTTTGAGACATGTTAGTTGCGAAACGAACATCCCTATTCGTTAAAATACCAAGCAATTTATCGTTACTATCTACTACAGGGACACCAGAAATCTGATGCTCTTTCATTAGATCTAAAGCATCCGATAGAGTGGCTTCAGGGGCTATGGTTACAGGATCAATTACCATGCCAGTTTCAAACTTTTTTACTTTTGCAACATTTTGTGCTTGATCGTCTATAGGCATATTTTTATGGAGTATCCCTAGCCCACCAGATTGAGCAATAGCGATAGCTAACTTATATTCTGTAACAGTATCCATTGCCGAAGAAATTAATGGTATACCAAGTTTAATATTTGAAGTTATAGATGTATGTGATTGGACCTCAGTCGGTAGAACAGACGAGCGTGCAGGCTTTATTAAAACATCATCAAATGAAAGGGATTTTTGAATAGTGGAGCGCTCCATCTCTGATGATTAAATTATTTAACAAATTATGTCAATCAAGGTGTTATTTTTTTCTAAGGCAAATTAAGTAGATTTCACTCGAATTTTTCCTACTTGATTTTGGCTTAAATGAAGTAACTTTATAAAAATTCCTTTTACATACAGTGAGGACATCTGAAATATCGCCTGTTCTGAAATACTTAGCCACAAAATGCCCATTAGTATTAAGATTCTGAAGTGAATAACTTAATGCATTCTCAACTAAATCCTTGGAAAGAAGAAAATCAGACACTTTATTGCCTGACAAGTTGGGCGAGATATCAGAAAGCACTAGATCAAATTCACCTATAGTTTTAGAGATTTTTTCGAATTCGGGAGATAAAAAGTCTGATCTATAAAAAGTAACGCCTTTAATTTCTTCCATTTCCAGGATATCTACGGCAATTATTGAATTTAGACTTTTCCCATGATTTTTAAGTACTTGGCACCAACTTCCAGGTGCTGAACCAAGATCAATTACATTTTTAGCCTCATTCAAAATTTTATATTTCTCAATAATTTCAACTAACTTGTATGCAGCCCTGGATCTATAGTTATCACTAATAGACTTCTGCACAAATTCATCATCTACATGCCTTTTAAGCCATTTCTTATTTTTATCTTTGAATGATTTATTCTTTATTTTCATAAAGTTGTTATTTTTCAATTATTTAACAATAAATACATACTACTTGAAATGTAGCTAATTACCAATATATCACTTTGATATAGGTATTGATTATATATATCATCCTGATATAGATACCCTTTTTATAATGGATTTTTATATGAGATTTTTTAAGTATTTTGCGATCATAATGACTTTATTATCAACGAGTAGTGCTGGAGCATTGAGTCTAAATGATGCAATTAGTGAATCTTTGGCAAATAACCTGCTGCTTAAAATGGAAGCTAATTCAGTAGATATTGCTGAAGAAGATTATTTCCAATCAAAATCAAATTACTTACCTTCAATTAGTCTTAACGCCAATATATCAGAAAATGAATACTCAAGCCTTAAAACTCAATCAGGAATTATAGGGAGTGATTACGAATTAGCTCCAAGCAGTAAATCAATAATCTTATCTCAAAATTTATTCAGTGGTTTTAGTCGCTTTTACAATTCAATTTCGACAAAAGAATCTCTAAATCTGAAAAGACTTAATGAGAAGAAAGTCACTCAGGACATAATTTTAGAGACGATTGAAGCTTACTATAATGTCCTTATTGCTGAAAAATCAGTTAAGTCGTACAAGGATAATCTTGAGTCTGTTGCAGAAAGATCAAATGCAACAATCAAAGAATACGAAGTTGGCCTCACCTCCAAAACTGATGTTGCTCAGGCCGAGGCTTTCTTAAATAATGCAAAGATTGATTTATTAGATTCTGAAATAATTCTTAAAAATTTAAAAAATTCATTCTTTGACTTAGTTGGTGTTGATGCAAAAAATTTAATATTTTCAGAAATTAATGCTGACATACCAAGCTCATTTAGTGAATTTAAAGAAATATTAATCGCTAATAATTACTCAATAAGGATGGCGGAAGTAAATTTGAAAATAATGAATGCTAATGTAGGAGTAGCACGTTCAGCATATTATCCTCAACTAAGTCTTACTGCTAGTAAATCTGAATTAGATGAATTTTCAGCAGAGATAGATGAGCTCACAAATGAAGAAATTAAAGCCACTCTTAATTGGCCAATCTTTACGGCTGGAAAATCGTTATCTAATGTCCGCAAGGCAAAAGAAGTTAAAAATACTCAGTTAATACTTTTACAGAAAACGCAAAATGAAACTGTTATTCTTTCAGAAAATATCTGGGACAAATATAAAATTTCAGAACAAACAATAAAAGCTGCTGAGCTAACGTATAATGCCAATCAAACTGCATATAAAGGTACTGTGATTGAGCAAGAAGTTGGTGAAAGAAGTGTTCTTGATGTTTTAATTGCAAGGCAAGCACTGCTTAACTCAGAGATTAATTATTTCAACAAGCAGAAAGATAGGGAAATAGTTAAAACTCAAATTATGTATTTAGCAGGATTACTTAATTTTGAAAATTTAGAGGTTAATTAATATGCAAAAAGATACTTTATGTTTAGGCTTACTTTCTTTGGGCCCAAGATCAGGTTATGAAATTAAACAAATGTTTGAAGGCCCTTTATCAGATTTTTACAGCTTAAGCTTTGGAACTATTTATCCAACTTTAAATAAACTCCAGGATGAAAAATATGTTTCATGTAAGCAATTATCTCAGAGCAAAAAGCCAGATAAAAAAGTTTATACAATCACTAAAAAAGGAAAGGACTTAATGAAGGATAATTTATTAGGAGATGCCTCAGCCTATATACGTTCAGGCAATTTTGGTGATCAAATCAAATCAGAATTCTTTTTACTTTTATTATTTGCAAAATATCTGCCTCAAGAAACTTTAGACACAGTATTAAATGAAAGAGTTTTATTTCTAAGGCAGAAACTGGAACAATTTAAATATGACGGTCCAGTTCCATCAGATCTTCAGGCTCTTAGAAATGAAAAATCTGTTGCCTTTATTAGAGGCCTAGCAACCGCCCTAATTGAAAGTGGTTTAAATTATATGGAAAAAAATAGAGGAAAGCTGAATTAGTATGTTTAAAAAAATCCCAATCAATATCGTCTCAGCAATTGTAATATTTATTCTTGTTTTTGCGTGGATAGTTTCGGGCTTGTTTTCTTCAGACGAAACTAGCTCATCTGAAATAATAGCGAATAGTGAAACAGTTGAGAAGATCACTGTCAGGGCCAGTGAATTTTCATCCCAAGATAAAACATATTATCTCACAGTACGTGGAAGAACTGAGGCAGATAAAGTTGTTATGATTAAGCCAAAAACGTCCTCTAATATTTCAATGGTAATAAATCCAGGACAAAACGTGACAGCAGGTGAGCTCATTTGTTTACTCGATAAAGAAAACAGACTAGCTGGATTAAATGAAGCGAACGCAAACAAAAATAAAGCTCAATTACAATTTGACGCAATCCAAACACTTGCAAATGAGGGTTACAGATCAGAAAATGCTGTAGCCACAGCTGAGGCTGCTCTGAAATCTGCTATAGCACGAGTTGAGATGGCGCAAAATGAACTTGATAACATTAGAGTTGTTGCTCCATTTGATGGATATGTTGAAGATGTTTTTGTTGAAGTCGGTGATTTAATTACTCCTGCAACTCCATGTGCAAAAATAATGCAACTTGATCCGATGAAAATAACAGGTGAAGTTACAGAAAAGAATGTTGCACAATTGTCAATTGATCAAAAAGTAAGTGTCAAGATGTTGAATGGAGAGACTATTGAAGGGAAAATTAACTTCATTAGCAAAAGTGCTAATCCAAGCACACGTACATACAAGGTAGAAGCAACAGTACTAAATAAAGACGGAAATATTCTTGAGGGACTTACTGCAGAGATGAGGGTGCCATTGAATAAAGTTAAAGCCCACCTAATACCATCTTATTTACTATCGCTGAATGATGAAGGTGAATTGGGAATAAAAATAGTTGAAAATGAAATAGTTAAATTTCTTCTTATTCAAATCATAGAAGATGGGCTTGATGGCTTATGGGTATCAGGATTGCCGGATGAAGTGACTATTATAACTGTAGGTCAAGAATATGTAATAAACGGCCAAAATGTTAACGTTCAATTGAGTGAGATTTAGTTTAAGTGGTAGATTTCTTAGTTGACAGAAAAAGAACAGCTCTTGCGCTACTATTAGTGCTTATTTTTGCTGGAATTATTGGAAGAATGAATATTCCAATTGAGAACCGACCAGAGATTACAATACCAGTAGTTTATGTTGGCGTTGCACTTCCTGGTATATCACCAGAGGATGCTGAGAGACTGCTACTTAAGCCAATAGAAGATGAGGTAAGAAGTATTGAAGGCATTGATGAACTTCAAGGCTTTGCTCTTGAAAATTTTGCTGCCGTTATTGTCAAATTTGATGCTGCTGAAACTATGAAGAAATCTCTAGACAAGGTTAGAGATGCTGTTAATGACGCAAAAGTTAAGTTTCCTGACGAAGCGAACGATCCGATGGTGAGGGAAGTATCAGTTACTGAAGATCCAACAATCATACTTTCAATCAGCTCAAAGTCAGCCTCAGAGAGATTTATTTTAGATCTTGCGCGTGAAATAAAAAAAGATGTTGAGCTTATACCAGCAATTTTTGAAGCAGAAATGGTTGGTGGAAGACAAGAACAACTCGAAGCTGTAATTAATAGAACCCAGCTTGAGAGTTATAATATATCCTTCATGGAAATAATAAACTCTGTCGCAAATAATAATCAAGTTGTAACAGCGGGCGAGATTAAAACTGCCCAAGGTCAATTTTCGGTAAATGTTCCAGGTTTATTTGAAACTGCACGAGATGTTTATGAGTTACCAATAAGATCTACAGATAACAGTTCTGTATTATTATCCGATATTTCTGAATTAAAGAGAAATTTTAAAGATAGAGAAAACTATACCAAAGTTAATGGAGAAATAGGTGTTTCTCTTCTTATAAAAAAAGCTAGAGGTGAAAATGTTATTGAGACTATAGACGAAGTTGAGAGGATTGTTGACAAATATAAATCTAAAGTTTCATCAGATGTAAGCTTTAATTATGTAATGGATACTCGAAGTTATATTTCAGATAACGTCGACTCGCTTCAAGGTAATATTATTTTAGCTACAGTAGTAGTTTTATTAGTCACTATGATTGCCCTTGGAATCAGATCCTCTTTAATAGTTGGTTCAGGTATTCCAGTTTCAATCTTAATTACAATATTCGTTATGTACGCACTGGGCTACAATTATAACTTCATGGTCATGTTTGGCATATTAGTTGCATTAGGAATGCTTATTGATGGCTCTCTTGTAGTGGTTGAGTTAGCCGATAGAAAAATGCTTGAAGGATTTAGTAAGCAGGAGGCATATGTCTATTCAGCAAAAAGAATGTTCTGGCCTATAGTTGCTTCATCTGCAACAACCCTAGCCGTATTTGCCCCACTTTTCTTCTGGCCCGGTGTATCTGGTCAGTTTATGTCCGTACTTCCACTCACAATCTTTATTGTCTTGTCTATCGCATTGGTTTTTAGCTTAATGTTTGTTCCGGTAATAGGAAGTGTATTTGGCAAGCCCTCAAATGCATCAGCTGATGTTTATCGTAGCCTTGGTTCTGATCAAGGAATCAATCTCAAAGAACTAACCGGATATGTAGGAAAATATGTAAATATATTAAGCTACGTCATTAAAAGACCCATTATTACCCTATCGTTAATATTTTTTGTTATTTTTGGCATCATAGCAACTTACTCAAACTTCGGTAAAGGTATGGTATTTTTTACTTCTAATGACCCTTACTTTGGAGTTGTCAAAGTCTACGCAAGAGGAAACTTATCTGTCGAGGAGGTAAATGATCTAGCGCAAGAAGTGGAAGATGCGATGATAAATCAGTACGGCATCAAAAGTTATTTTTTACAGACTGGGCAATTTAGTAGTGTTGGGCCAGGAGGAGGTGGATCTACTGAAGATTTAATTGCAACAGCATACTTTGAGTTCATTGAAAGAGGTAAAAGAAAAAATGGACATAAAATAATGGACGATTTAAGAAATGAACTTAGTAATATTAGCGGCATTAAGTATGAAGTCATTGAAGAAACAGGCGGGCCACCTGTAGGCAAAGATTTAGAAATAAGAATAACTGGACCAACAAGTGATATACTAGTTCCTGTTACTAAGTCACTAAGAGACTACATTGATACTCTTGATGAATTAATAAGCGTTGAAGATACTCTACCTATTCCATTAGTAGACTGGGAGCTTACGATCGATAAGCCCAAAGCTGCACAATTTGGCGTTGATATTTTTACTATTGGTACGGCAATTAAATTGGTCACTGAAGGAATAATGATCGGCAAGTATAGGCCAAATGACATTGATGAAGAATTAGAGATCTACGTAAGATACCCCGAAAGTGACAGATCAATTGATCAACTTGACAATGTAATGATTGAATCGTCTGTTGGTAAAGTTCCTATTAGCAATTTCCTTACAAAGAAGCCAAAGCAAAATGTTAGTTTTATTAGAAGATGGGACGCAAGAAATGCCATGTACATTAAGGCAAATGTAACTGAGGGCACTTCAACAGGTGAAGTCGTGGAGAAGTTGAGCAATTGGGCAGATGATCAAACATTTCCACCAAATGTTGATATAGCTTATGGAGGCGAAAATGAAGAGCAAAATGACTCCATGAAATTTATCGTACAGGCATTTATAATTTCTGTATTAATAATGGCAGCATTACTAGTAACTCAATTCAATAGTTTCTATCAATGCTTTATAATTCTTACCGCGGTCATAATAAGTACTGCAGGCGTATATTTAGGACTACTAGTATTTAATCAGGCATTCTCTGCTATATTACACGGTATTGGAATTGTTTCATTGGCAGGAATAGTTGTTAACAATAATATAATTTTAATTGATGCATACAATTTTGTTAGCAACAAAAATAAGGACGATGTCTATAATAATGTTCTTAAAGCATGCGCCCAAAGATTGAGGCCTATCTTTCTAACTACAATTACAACTATGCTGGGATTAATTCCTTTAGCATTGAATTATAGCATCGATCCAATTGCAAGAACAATTGAGTATGATTCAAATGTGAGTGGTTTCTGGACATCGCTTGCACAATGCATTGTATACGGTTTGAGTTTTTCAGCAATATTGACATTAATCGTAACACCTTGCTTACTTATTTTGCCTTCACACGTACGCAATTATGTAAATAATAGTAAACTTTTTTCATTTACCACAAAAAATGCTTCGTAATATTTTAGCATCTATTCTTTTCAGAAAAAAAACAATATCAACAATCTTGTTAATGATTGTTTTACTTGGTGTACTTTCTTATGTGACTTTTCCAAAGGAAGAAATGCCAGAAATTGATCTTAAAACAGTAGCATTGATTGTTGAGTACAAAGGAATGTCATCAAGTGAAATAGAAAAACTTATAACTGAACCGCTTGAGAGAAAATTGATGTCTCTTCAGGATATTGATGAAATAGTATCAATATCAAAAGATAATATCGCCTCTTTCATGATTGCCTTTGAACTAAATACTAAAATTCAAAATTTATCTAAGCTCATAAGAAATACAATTACTGACGCATCTGAAGAGCTTCCTGCAGAAATGGAAATTATTGAAGTAAAAGAATATGATTCATCAATGTTTTCAAATATTTATGTTGGTATTTATGGCGATGTCCCTTACGATATTTTAGAAAAAACTGCAAACGCATATAAAGACCAGCTAGAAAAAATTAATAATGTAACTGAGGTAGATATAGTTGGAAAAAGGGAGGAAATTGTCAAAGTTACTCTCGATCCATCCCTTCTTCGCAAATATGAACTTGATATTTCAGATGTTTATGGAGCGCTAAGAAAATATAATAATATTGTACCCGCTGGAACACTTGTCAGTGATGATGCTAACTATTCAATTAAAATTCCTGGTCTATATGAAAACTATAGGGAAATAGGTGAACTCCCTATTAAAATGGATAAAGGCTTTATATTAAAACTTGATGATATTTCAGAAATTAAGAGAACTTATGACGATAAAAAAAATATTGTAATTGTTAACGGAAAAACTGCATTAAACATGCAAATATCAAGAAAAGCTGGGACCAATATTATTGATACATATAATTCAGTTAAAAAGGTACTTAGAATTAATGATGGAAAATTTCATCCTGATATCAAAACACAAATAATAGACGATGAATCTGAGCAAGTTGAGCAAAGAATTGAATCTTCAGAAAATACAGTCATAACTGCAGTCATTCTTGTAATGATTATTGTCATAGCGGCGCTAGGCATAAGAAGTGGCACTATTGTGGGACTCTCAATTCCAACTACATACTTATTTTCCATCTTAATTCTGGACTCTATGGGACTGACTTATAATTTAATGACTGTTTTTGGGCTCATCTTGTCAGTTGGACTACTAGTAGATGGACCAATTGTGATAACTGAATATGCGCGCTCAGAACAAGAACGTGGAGTTCGTCGAAGAGATTCATATATTAATTCCTCTCATACTATGTTTTGGCCAATTGTAGCTTCTTCACTAACAACAATTGCAGCTTTCTTTCCATTATTATTTTGGCCTGACATGCTTGGTCAATGGCTAAGAGTAATTCCATTGACTGTAATTGTTGTGCTATCAACATCATTAGTGGTTTCACTTATTTTCCTACCAGCAATGGGATCAATGATAGAGAGAAAAACAGCCCAAATGTCTGATGAGAACAAAAGAAAAGAAGGATATTTTCTCAGAGTCTATGAAAGAAGTGTATCAAGAGCAATAAGAAGTCCATTGATAGTTTTGCTTTTAACTATTTTCACATTTCTGTCGGTTATTTTCATCTATAGCCAATATAATAATGGTGTTATTTTCTTTCCTAACGATAAAGCAACAAACGCTCGAGTTGAAGTTATGGCGCGAGGAAATTTCTCTCCCACAGAAACAGCCGAATATATAAAAGAAGTCGTAGAAGTTGTAGAGGCTAACCCTTATATTGGAAACTACGTTGCAAATACAATAAATAGAAACCGGATTTGGCTTTTTGATCAAAGTCCAACTGATATAGTTGGCAGGCTGTGGATTGATTTAATTCCAGAAGATGAAAGACCTGATAGTGATCTGGTACTACAAGATATACAAGATGAATTAAGTAAGATTAGTGGATACGAAGCTAGGATTTCAGGGAATACTTATAGTTCAGCAATTGTTGGCCCAAAAGACATCGAGATCGAAATCTCCTCAGCAAATAAATTTGTTTTAAGACAGGTTGCAGAAATAATAAGAGACAAATTGGCGAACTCAAAAGAAGTAAAAGATATTGAAATAAAATACCCTATAACTGGTGTAGAATGGGAATATAAGGTTGATAGAAAACAAACTGGAAAATACAACGTTTCAATTCAACAAATTGGCTCTATTATCAATCTAGCAACAACTGGTGCAAAGATTGGCGCATTAAGACCAATTAATAAGAATGAAGAAATAGATATTAAATTATTTTTACCAGAGGATATGCGTTCGCTTGATGAGGTTGAAAACTTATTTATACAAACTGACTTTGGCTCTGTGCCAATTTCGAGATTCATAGAGAGAGAGCCCAATAAAAAAATATTTTCTATTGGCCGGAAAGATTCCTCAAGAATATTGATGGTAGATGCAAATACTGCTGAAGGGTATAAAACAGCTGATCAAATAAGAAAAATAAAATACTGGTTGACGCAAGCTAATCTTCCAATTGACGTTAAAGTTAACCTTATAGGAGAAGCAGAAGACTCAAGATCTTCACAAGTATTCATATTATCAGCATTTGCTGCAGCATTGCTGCTTATGTTTATAATTTTGATATCTTTATTCAATAATTTCTATCACACATTTTTAGTACTTTTTTCAATTGTACTTTCTACGACAGGGGTATTTGTTGGACTACTCGTATTACAGCTTCCATTCAGCGGCGTAATGACTGGGCTTGGAATTGTTGCGTGTACTGGGATAGTTGTTAATAACAATATTATTTTAATAGATAGTTATAGAAAAATTAAAAAGAATGAAAGTGATCGATTTGTTGCAATCATTGCCGCTGCTAAAAGTCGGATAAGACCTATTTTTTTAACAACGATAACAACTGTGTTTGGTCTACTTCCCTCAGCATTGCAGATAAGCGTTGATGTATTTGACAGAACAATAAGCTATAAAAGTGCAGAAAGCTATTTCGTTGAGCCTTTAGCTTGGGCAATCGTTTTTGGTCTTTCATTTGCCACAATTGCAACTTTGTTTGTTACGCCTGCCCTACTAGCTTTGCCTAATAGCTTAAATGTTTTTTTTAGTAGATTTAAGAATTACAGAGGTATACCAAATATTAAAAGTAATTTAGTAAATTAAATATGAAATCAATTGCTGTTTATTGTAGCTCTTCAAATAAAATCAGTAAAACTTTCAATGGTGAAGTCTCTAAAGTTGGCAAACTCCTAGCTCAAGCAAAATTAAAAATTATATATGGTGGAGGTGATATGGGCCTTATGGGTGAACTATCCAAAAGTGCTACTCAGGCGGGCGGTGAAGTAAAAGGAATAATAACTGAACACCTCATAAATATTGAACGAAAAAACGTAAGTGAAAATAATGTAAGAATTGTTAATACTATGCATGAAAGAAAGATTGAAATGTACAATTCTGCCGACTCCTTTCTTATTCTTCCAGGCGGTATCGGTACTCTAGAGGAATTTTTTGAAGTTCTGTCTTGGAAACAGCTAAACCTTCATAATAAACCAATTTTTATATATAATTTTGAAAATTTCTGGGACCCTCTTGTTGAATTGATAGAGCATGTGATCAAAAACAATTTTGCTGGTGAAAATATGAAAGAAGCATATAAGGTAATCAAAAATCATTCAGAATTAGAAAAAGAACTGAGAATCCGTGAAGAAAATTAAAGTTAAAACACCGCTAGTCGAGATAGATGGTGATGAGATGACAAGAATTATTTGGCAGTTTATCAAAGATAAACTCATACTTCCCTATCTTGATATTGAACTTGATTATTACGATCTTGGAGTTGAGAGCAGAGATAGAACCAATGATAAAATTACAGTCGATTCTGCGAATGCCATCAAGAAATACGGAGTTGGAGTTAAATGCGCTACAATAACTCCTGATGAAGATCGGGTAGAAGAATTTAAACTTAAGGAAATGTGGCGCTCACCAAATGGAACTATAAGAAATATACTTGGTGGAACAGTTTTTAGGGAACCGATTGTTTGTAAAAATGTCCCTAGACTTGTGCCTGGATGGACTGACCCTATTGTCGTAGGTAGGCACGCATTTGGGGATCAATACAAAGCAACGGATTTTAAAGTTCCTGGCAAAGGAAAACTTAGTATTAAATGGACACCCGAAGATCCGAATATGGAACCGATCGAAAAAGAAGTTTATGAATTTCAATCAAGTGGCGTAGCTATGGCGATGTATAATACAGACGAGTCGATCAGAGACTTTGCAAAATCCTGCATGAACTATGCATTGATGCGTGAATGGCCTGTTTATTTATCTACTAAAAATACTATTTTGAAAAAATACGATGGTCGTTTCAAAGATCTCTTTCAAGAGGTATATGAAAAAGACTTTGCTGAAAAATTTAAATCACTCGATCTAGATTATGAGCATAGATTAATAGATGATATGGTTGCATCTGCGTTGAAATGGAGCGGAAAATTTGTATGGGCATGTAAAAACTACGATGGAGATGTACAATCAGATACTGTTGCTCAAGGATTTGGCTCACTAGGACTAATGACAAGCGTGCTTATGACGCCAGACGGAAAAACTATCGAAGCAGAAGCTGCTCATGGAACAGTCACAAGACATTTTAGATTGCATCAAGAAGGCAAGCAAACTTCAACGAACCCTATAGCCTCTATATTTGCTTGGTCAAGAGGTCTTAAATATCGTGGAAAGCTGGATGAGAATGATCAACTTATTGAATTTGCAGATAAGTTGGAAAAAGTATGCGTTGAGACAGTTGAAAGTGGATCAATGACAAAGGATCTAGCTCTGCTTATGCCTCATGAACAAGATTGGCATAGTACAGAAGATTTTTTAGAAATTATTGAACGTAACCTTAATAATAAACTTACTGTAACTTACCAATAATAAATTTTCTTAGCTCTCTTTTTTGATCATCTTCATTAATCAACGTGCCTCCTGATTGGGCAAAATCTTTTCTACCTCCACCACCTTTTCCATTTGAAATAGAGGACGCAAATTTAGCAATTTCATCTGCACCAATTTTATCAGTCAATTGATCAGTTACGCCTATTAGAAAACTTAGCTTATCACCTTTTTTAGCACAAAGAATTATAACACCATTATCTGATATTAGTTTTTTGTACTTATCAATAAGTGGTCTCAGTTCATTAATTAATACATTCTCACAGAATTCAATAATAATATTGTGATCCGAGTTATTGCCAATACTTAATTCTATTGCTTCTTTAAGCTGTCTTATATTTTCTGTAGAAGCTTCTTTTTCTTTTTTAATGTCCTGTTTTTTTTCTTCTGATTTAAGATCTTCTCTCTTCTTTTCTTCGTTAAATTTTAATAGGTCATCGCCTCTCAAAGCTTCAATTCTTCTTACTCCTGATGCAGCTGAGGACTCACTTACAATTTTTAATTCTCCTATTTCATTGGTATTAGAAACATGGGTTCCTCCACATAACTCTGTGCTGTAAGTTTTATCATTAAATTTTCCTATCTTGAGAACCCTAACTTCATCTGAATACTTTTCTCCAAACAGGGCAAGGGCACCAGCCTTTACTGCATCATCCGGTGACATAATTAGTGTTTCTACCTTAGAACCAGTTTTAATAACTTCGTTTACTTTATTTTGAACATCTTCGATCTCTAGATTTGTCATTGATTTATGATGGCTAAAATCAAACCTTAATTTATCATTTGAGACTAAGGATCCTTTCTGTGTAACGTGCTCCCCTAACCTGTCTCTAAGAGATTGGTGTAAAATATGAGTGGCTGAATGATAAGCTTTACAATCATTTCTTTGTTTTTGGTTAACTGATAAAACTGCAATAGATCCATTTTTAATTGTTCCTTTAATCATGACTCCTATATGCAGAATTAACTTATCCTTTTTTTGAGTATCCATAACTGAAAACTCAAAATCTTCTCCCTGTATCACTCCCGTATCTCCAATTTGCCCGCCTGACTCAGCATAAAATACAGTTTGGTTAAGCATAATAATTCCTTCTTCTTTTTCTTTTAATTCAGCGACTCTTTTACCATCTTTAATAATTGACAAAACTTCACCTTGAGTTTCAAGACCATTGTACCCAAGAAATTCAGTAGCTAATAATTCTTTGTTTAATTCAAACCAAATCTTATCAGTCACAGAACCGCCTGCACCTGACCAATTCTTTCTAGCTAATTCTTTTTGCGCTTCAAGTTTTTTATTAAAACCATCTATATCTATAGAAATATTATTACTTCTCAATATGTCCTGCGTAAGATCAATGGGAAATCCGTACGTGTCATAAAGTTTAAACGCTGAGTCTCCTGGAAAAGTATCACCAGATCGTAAATCTTTAGTTATATTATCTAGCTGCGAAATACCTTTATCTAGAAGATTCTTAAATTTTTCCTCTTCATACTTCAACGTCTCTTTTATTAATATTTCAGCTCTTAATAATTCTGGATATGCTTCCTTCATATTAAGCATTAACGTGGGCACTAATTGGTGCATCAATGTATCATTATAATCAAGTAGATGAACATGCCGCATTGCTCTTCTCATTATTCTTCTTAGCACATATCCTCTTCCTTCATTAGAAGGCAATACCCCGTCTGCAATCAAGAAGCAGGAGGAACGTAAATGATCAGCAATAACTCTATGACTTGAAATTAGCTTATCATCATCAGATTTAGTAAGCTCTATAGAATTACCAATAATCTCTTTTATACTGTCAACTTGATAATTATCATTAGTTCCTTGCATAACGGCTGCAATTCGCTCAATGCCCATCCCTGTATCAATAGAAGGTTTTGGAAGATCTATTCTTTCATTGGAATTCAATTGTTCGAACTGCATAAATACTAAATTCCATATCTCTACAAACCTGTCCCCAGTTTCATCGGCTTCACTAGGAAGTTTTCCATTAAACTGATCGCCATGATCATAAAATATTTCAGAACAAGGTCCGCAGGGACCAGTTTCACCCATTGACCAAAAATTATCTTTTGTAGATATTCTGATTATCCTATCATCACTAAGGCCAGCAACCTTTTTCCAAGATTCATACGCCTGTTCATCATCATAATAGATTGTAACGCATAGTTTATCTTTATTTATAGCAAGTTCAGATGTGATAAATTTCCAGGCATACTCAATTGCATCTTCTTTAAAATAATCACCAAAAGAAAAGTTGCCCAACATTTCAAAAAAAGTGTGGTGTCTTAACGTATAGCCAACATTCTCTAAATCATTATGCTTACCTCCAGCCCTGATGCACTTTTGGGCAGTGACTGCTCGCTTGTAGTCTCTACTTTCTAATCCAGTAAATACATTTTTAAATTGCACCATTCCTGAATTGGCAAACATAAGTGTCGGATCATTCTGTGGAACAAGTGGGCTCGAATGAATATGCTTATGGCTCTGGTTTTCAAAATATGAAATGAAAGCGTTTCTAAGATCATTAATTCTCATATGTTACGTATAACATCCTGTTGAATAAAACGCAAAAAGGCACTTTTCAGCGCCTCCTTGCTATGATCAATTATTATAGTTAAAAATTACTCTTCTACTGTTTCTTCAGTGTCTGAGTTTTCACCAATTTGCTCAGGCATTTCTTCTGACTGGCCTCTAATTATCGACTCAATTTCTTGGGCTATAGCAGGATTTTCCTTAAGGAAGATCTTAGAATTTTCTCTTCCTTGCCCAATTTTCTCACCTTTATATGAGAACCATGCGCCAGATTTTTCTACGGTTCCTACTTTAACTCCAAGGTCAATAAGTTCGCCTAACTTTGAAATACCTTCTCCGTACATTATGTCAAACTCAACCAATCTAAACGGCGGTGCAACTTTATTCTTTACAACTTTAACTCTAGTTTGGTTGCCAATAATTTCATCTTTATCTTTGATTGCACCAATTCTCCTAATGTCCAATCTACAAGATGAATAGAACTTTAAAGCGTTTCCTCCTGCAGTCGTCTCAGGGCTTCCAAACATAACTCCTATTTTCATTCTAATTTGGTTAATAAAAATGACCATGCAATTAGATTTTGAAACTGATCCAGTTAGCTTTCTCAATGCTTGACTCATCAGCCTAGCTTGAAGGCCCATATGTGCGTCACCCATTTCTCCCTCAATTTCTGCCTTCGGCGTCAATGCAGCTACTGAGTCAACTACAAGTACTGATATTGCTTTTGATCGAACTAGTGAATCTGTAATCTCTAATGCTTGCTCTCCTGTATCAGGTTGAGAAATTAGCAATTCATCAATATTCACCCCTAATTTCTTAGCGTATGCAGGATCCAATGCATGCTCTGCATCAATGAACGCGCAGTTCTCACCACTCTTTTGTGCTTCTGCGATTACATGAAGAGCTAAAGTAGTTTTACCAGATGACTCCGGACCATAAATCTCAACAATTCGTCCTTTTGGCAAGCCACCAATTCCTAACGCCACGTCTAAGGATAAGGATCCAGTTGAAATTGCTTCTATATCCATTGCTGTTCTTTGTCCCAGCTTCATAATTGAACCTTTTCCGTAGGTCTGCTCAATTTGAGACATTGCTACATCTAAGGCTTTTGCTTTTTCAGAGTTGTCCATTTTTTTATCGTCTACTACTTTCAAATTTGCTTTGCTCATCTGCTTTCTCCAAACTGTAATTTATAATTGTTCTCAATGTACACATTTTGTTCTATTTTACAATACTAGTTAAATTACTGTTTTTATTGTATAAAATATAATTTGTTCAGTTAATGTTCTTATATTTTATATTTTTATCAACAAGTGATTCTATTTACAGATGTTACATCCATAAGCAAAATACGTGTATAAATATATAAATTTGGCTGATTTTCTTTGTTAATAAGTTTTTCTAGTCGTCAGAATGCAATTTTTCGTTTCTTTCATGCATTTCTTGAGCCTCTATACTCAGTGTCGTTACTGGTCTTGCGTCTAATCTCTCAATATTAATGGGCTCTCCTGTAACTTCGCAGTAACCATAGCTTCCATTTTCGATTCTAGCTAATGCTTCATCTATTTTAGCAACTAATTTACGTTGCCTGTCTCTTGACTTGAGTTCTAGTGTTTTTTCTGATTCTTGTGTAGCCCTATCAGACATGTCAGCTGGGGCGATTGAATCCTGAAGATTTTCTACAGTTTCTCTGCTTTCTTTATAAATGTCATTCTTCCAATCTTTAAGCTTTGTTCTAAAATATTCCTTTTGTTTCGCGTTCATGAATTTTTCAGATTTTGTAGGCTTGTAGCTCTTTGGAAGTTTCACCATGTTTACTCCTTTTGGATTTAGAATTAAAAACAGTCTGGTGCTTTTAGTAGTTTTTGATATTTAAGTCAATTGAACAATGCAATTTTTATGATTGATATATAGCTAAAATATAATATGTTTCCTGAAACAATTTTAAGAATTTAATGAAATTTGAAGGTACAAGTTCATATATAGCTACTGAGGACCTAAAAGTTGCAGTTAATGCAGCCATAACCTTGGAAAGACCAATTATTGTAAAAGGAGAGCCTGGTACTGGCAAAACTATGCTGGCTCATGAGGTTGCTCAATCATTAGGGGCTGAGATTATTACATGGCATATTAAGTCAACGACCAAAGCTCAACAGGGGCTGTATGAGTACGATGCTGTTACTAGGTTAAGAGACTCTCAGCTTGGAGATGAAAAAGTAAAAGATATTAAAAATTATATAAGTAAGGGTAAATTGTGGAATGCTTTTGAAAGCAATAAAAGACCTGTACTTTTAATTGATGAGATTGATAAAGCGGATATTGAATTTCCAAACGATCTTCTTCTCGAACTTGATAAAATGGAATTTTTTGTTTATGAAACAGGAGAAACCATAAAGGCAGAAAATAGACCTATTGTAATCATCACTTCAAATAACGAAAAAGAACTACCTGATGCCTTTTTAAGGAGATGTTTTTTTCATTATATTAAGTTTCCTGATCCAGATACTATGGAAGAGATTGTTAATGTACATTATCCAGAAATTAAAAAAGACCTAATACAAGAAGCATTTAAGATTTTTTATGATATTAGAGAAGTCCCAGGTATCAAAAAAAAGCCGTCAACATCAGAGCTTATTGATTGGCTTAAATTGTTGATGACCGATGACGTGGATGCAAAAATATTGAGGGAAAAAGATCCTAAAAAACTAATTCCGCCTCTTCATGGAGCCCTTCTTAAAAATGAGCAAGATGTCCATTTATTTGAGAGATTAGCCTTTATCTCTCGAAGAGAAAATGAGAATCTTGAGTAGAACTGATTTTTCATTAAGATAAATTAATATGTTCATTAATTTCTTCTTTGACCTTAAGCAAGCAAGTTTGCCTGTATCCTTAAAGGAATATTTAATGCTCATGGAAGCCATGAATAAAAGGGTTGTAGACTCTTTTAATGTAAATGATTTTTATTACTTAAGTCGATCAGCACTAGTTAAAGACGAGAGGTATCTAGACAAATTTGACAGAGTCTTTGGACATTCTTTTAAAGGACTTGAAAATTCTGAAGGCGAAACAGAAAAAGAAATACCAGAAGAGTGGTTGAAGCTCATGGGGCAAAAATACCTTACTGACGAAGAGAAAAAAATGGTTGAGTCCTTAGGCGGTTGGGACAAGCTAATGGAAACATTAAAACAACGTTTAGAAGAACAAAAAAAACGTCACCAAGGCGGTAGTAAGTGGATTGGTACTGGAGGAACATCTCCTTTCGGCGCATATGGATATAATCCTGAAGGCATTCGGATTGGTCAAAAAGAAAGTCGAAATAAAAAAGCTGTAAAAGTATGGGACAAAAGAGAATTTAGTAACCTCGATGGTGATGTTGAGTTGGGAACACGCAATATTAAAGTTGCGCTTCGAAGACTAAGAAAATTTGCTCGTGAAGGAGTTGAAACAGAACTAGATTTAGATAATACAATCAGATCTACTGCACATAAAGGTTACATTGACGTAAAGATGATGCCCGAACGTAGGAATAAAATAAAAGTACTTTTATTTTTCGATGTGGGTGGGTCGATGGATGCTCATGTAAAAATATGTGAAGAGCTCTTTTCTGCAGCAAGAACAGAATTTAAGCACATGGAGTATTTTTATTATCATAACTGTCTCTATGACGCAGTATGGAAAGATAATAAAAGAAGGTACAATGAGAACATAAAGACCTGGGATCTTCTTCATAAATATCCTTCAGACTATAAAGTTATATTTGTTGGTGATGCTGAAATGAGTCCATATGAGATTACATATCCTGGTGGAAGTGTTGAATTTTGGAATGAAGAGTCAGGCGAAACATGGCTAACCAGGCTTCTGAATATCTATGAAAACGCAATATGGTTAAATCCAATACCAGAGAGGTATTGGGACCGCATATCATCTGCTTCAATAATAAAGCAAATTTTTTCGGATAGAATGTTTCCTTTGACTATTGAAGGTATTGATCAGGCTATGCGCGAACTTAATAAATAATTAATGCTTCCAAAGCAGAATGTTATCTTAGGCATATCGTTATTATGCTTAGGATTACTAATTGCGCCTCTTTATGACGCTCTGGCTAAATACTTAAGTGAAGATATTCACATTTTAGAAATCATCTGGGCTAGGTTTTTTAGTCATTTTATTTTTCTGGTACCTCTTGTTTATTTTATAAAGGGTAAAAAACTATTTTTTAATTCTTCATCTAAACATCAAATTGTTAGAGGAATTTTTATTTTTTTAGCTACTGCTTTTTTCTATGGCGCTATATCGGAAATTCCTCTTGCTAATGCCTTAAGCATAATGCTCGTAGCTCCAATCATTGTAGTATTCATGTCTTCTTATATTCTTAAAGAACAATTAAATTCTTTTAAAATATTTTGTACCTTCTTTGGTTTTTTTGGAACATTGTTGGTAATACAACCAGGATTTGAAGAGTTTAATTTCTATTCGCTTTTGGCTTTATTGTCTGGATTTTGTTATGCAATGTACTTAGTCTACACAAGGCGGGTTAATTTCAGTTCTGATCCTTGGATAAGCTTGTGCTATACCGCTATACCCGGTGCAGCAATAATGACTGTTTGTCTTCCATTTTTTTGGCAAAGCTCTCCTTCAATTGACCAATATTTATTGATGGGCTCAATTGGATTAGTTGTGATTTTGGTACATTTTATATTTATTAAAGCCTATCAGAATGCTGAAGCTAGTATTTTAGCACCATTTCACTATTTTGAAATCATAAGTAATATGCTAATAAGCGTTTTATTTTTTAAAGATATACCAAATATAATTGTGTGTTTCGGTATTCTTTGCATTGTTAGTAGTGGAGTTTTAATTACGATTAAACAAAAAATATGAATGAATTAAATTTAGATTATAAATTTTCTGTCGCACCAATGATGGGTGTAACTACATCTAGCGCACGCTATATGTATAGATTGATTTCTAAGGAAGCAATTTTATTTACAGAAATGATAGCCAGCCAAGCGTTACATCGAGGTGACTTTAAGAAAATGCTCAGAAAGGAAACTATTGAGTCACCTGTGGTTCTTCAAGTAGGAGGTTCTGACATCAATCTATTGAAATATTCAACAGAACTAGCAAATAAACATAATTATCAAGGAATAAATCTAAATGTCGGCTGCCCTTCAAAAAAAGTATCACAAGGTAAAATGGGCGCATGTCTAATGAAAGAAGCAAATCTCGTCAAACAATGTCTAGAAGGAATGAAATCTGAAACTTCAATTGATGTCTCGTTGAAATGTCGAATTGGAGTAGATGAATTTGATACATATGAATTTTTCAAAAGCTTTATTTCAACAGTAATTGAAAGTGGTATAAAAATTATTTTTATTCATGCACGTAAAGCATATCTCAAAGGTCTTGACCCTAAAAGAAACCGCACGTTACCACCACTTAAATATGATTTTGTTTATAAAATTAAAAAAGAGTTTCCACATATAAAATTTATAATCAATGGTGGTTTGGAGAATATTGATGATTGTCTAGATCAGCTGAATTATTTAGATGGAGTGATGGTAGGAAGATCAATTCAAGCCAACCCATTTTTTTTAGAAGATGTTGACTCCAAATTTTACAGCTTGGAAAAGATAGAAATAGATAGGAGTTTCGTAGTTAAGAAATATTTTGACTATGTAAAAGAGAATGTTGATTTAATTTCAACCTATGAATTATTAAGTCCCCTTTTAGCACTTTGCTTTGGCGTTCCTGGATCAAAAAAATTTAAGCAAGAAGTTAATGATTTGATCAGATCAAGAGATATTCAAAAACTTGAGTATGCTTATTTAAATCTAATTGCGGCTTAAAGAATTTCTGCAATATCACTAAAGCTATAACGTGGCGCTCTTTCATAATATCCATCCTTATCAGGGTAACCTAGGTTGCATAAAAAATTACTTTTAATTGAAGTATCATTAAAAAATTCTTTATCAACTAATTCGTTGGAGAATCCAGACATTGGACCTACAGCTAGACCAAGCGCATTGGCTGCTTTTAAAAAATACCCTCCCTGTATTGATGAATTTCTAAATGCAGTAATTTCAGATTTTTCTAAGTCATTTTCAAAATATTGTTTTGCATCCTCCCGAAGATAATTCTTTGGTAAGTCTCTCCAAAATTCGATATCCATACCGATAATGGTGCAAACAGGTGCGTTCAGAACTTTATTTACATTATCCTCACTCACAAATCGTGATAAATTTTCTTTTGCTTGCTTACTTTTAAGAAATTTTAACCTCATGGGGCTGCAGTTAAAAGATGTAGGGCCCCACTTAAGTAAATCATACAAATCATCAAGAGATTGATTTGAGACTTCTTTATCTAAAAACTTGTAGCAAGTCTGCGGTTCGGTAAATATTTGATGTATTTGATCTGCCATAATTATAAGATTTTAACGATATGCTCTTCTATTTCTTCTGGTTTTTTTTGAGTTCCAAATCCACGTACAAAATCACCATCTTTATTTATAAGATATTTAGTAAAATTCCATTGTATTTCTCTTCCTGCATCTTGAGTAAGTTTTTTAAATAAAGGTGAAGCATTGTCGCCAATTACTTCAATTTTATCAAATAGCTTAAAGGACACATTATACTCAGTGCTACAAAATTCCTTGATCTCATCATTAGTTCCTTTTTCCTGTGACCCAAACTGGTTACAAGGAAAAGCTAAAATTTCAAAACCTTTATCTTTATATTTTTCATATAAACTCTGAAGTCCAGTATATTGAGATGTAAAACCGCATCTACTAGCAACATTAACGATAAGCAAAGTTTTACCCTTAAATTTTTCAAGACTAATTTCTTCGTGATCAATGTCTTTTACAGAAAAATCATAAATACTTTTCATTTACTTCACACCCGATTTAACAAATGTGCCGTTGTTATAATCACTGATAGCAGAAATAATTTCTTCTCTTGTATTCATTACAAAAGGACCACCTCTGGCAATCGGTTCACCAATTGGCTTGCCAGATACTAATAGAAACTTTGCTTTATTTTCACTTGTAACCACTAAACTTCCACCTTGATTAAAAGTAATTAAATGCGAACTTTTAATTTCACTATTTTCACCATCCAAATGAATACTGCCAGAGTATACGTAAATAAATGAATTGTATTCTTTATCTAGATTGTATGTAAATGGCTGGTTGCTTGTTATTTGAATATCAAGATATGTTGGATTAACGTTATGTTTTTTTATAGACCCTTCTATTTCTTTAAAGGAGCCAGCAATAACCTTCACTTTAGCATCACTATCTTCATATGTTTTGATTTGATTTGAATCTAAGTAAATATATTCTGGGTCGTCCATTTTTTTTTCTGCAGGCATATTGATCCAAAGCTGGAAGCCATGCAGCTTTCCTTCAGACATTGCTGGCATTTCTGAGTGAATAATCCCACTTCCTGTCTTCATCCACTGAACATCACCTGACTTCATAATCCCTACTGCCCCGGTACTATCCTTATGTTCAAATTCACCATTTAGCATGTATGTGACTGTTTCTATGCCTCTATGTGGGTGTGCTGGAAACCCGCCAAGATAATCATCACTTTTATCAGAGCCAAATTCATCCAGCATTAAGAATGGGTCAAAATAATCAATAAGCTGAGTGCCAATTGATCTCTTTAGTTTAACACCTGCGCCATCTGATGTGCTTATTGGCGATATAATCTGGTTAATAGTACTGCGCATAATTAATTAATTTTTATTAACAATTTTCCTTTTGCCCTACCACTTGATAAATGCTCATAAGCCTCATGGTACTGGTCAAATGAATAAGTTTTTTCAATTATAGGTTTCAATTTACCGTCTTCCATCCACATCCTGAACATATCAAGGTTTGATGTAGATGTTCTACCAGAAAGTACTGTACGAGATTTTTTTCGTTTAAAAAACTGTTTTGCAGTATCAATGTTATTATAGATATTAAATTTTGTTGTAACGTAAATACCATTTGTCGACAAAGAATTAGAAATTTTTGGAAACGATAAATTTCCGTTAGCATCAAAAATAATATCGTATTTATCGGGTGTATCAGTGATGTCAGTTTTTGTATAATCAATGATATTTTCGATATCAAATTCATTTTTTATCCATTCAATATTTCTATCGCTTGTTACAGCAGTAATATCGGCCTCATATATTTTTGACATTTGAAGTGCAAATGTACCAACTCCTCCAGAGGCACCATTGATTAACAATTTATGTCCTTTTCTTAGAGACGCAATATTTCTTAGTGCTAATAAAGATGTATTACCCACTTGAGGTATTGCCGCTGAGTCGGATAGTTCAAAATTATTAGGAGCTAAAGATATATATTTCTGAGATATAGTAATTTTTTCAGCAGCACTTCCGTTAAATAATATATCCTGCATGCCAAATACCTTGTCGCCGACTTTAAACGCACCAACGTCATTGCCAATTTCAACTATTTCACCGCTAAAATCACATGCAGTTATTATTGGAAATTTTTTTATGCTAGTAATGGGCTTAAACCCACCTCTCATTTTTTTTAAGTCAACAGGATTAATTGAAATTGCTGAGACTTTAACGGCAACCTCATGACGCTTTGGTTTTGGACTCTCAACTTCTAATATTTGGAGTTTGTCAATGCCTCCATATGAATTATATCCGATTGCTCTCATAATAATTAATTTTAAAATTAAAAATTGATTATATAATGTAATAAATAAGGCGAGTAAATGTTTTATCAAATGCTAACAGATATTTCCTGGGTTGTTAACTTAAGATCTCCATTTTTAACTCCAATATTTGAGTTTTTAACATGGCTTGGGTACAGGGATTTTCTTTTTATGTTCATCCCGTTTACTTATTGGTGCTTTGATAGGAAAATATTTGGTAGACTAGTACTAATTGTATTTTTTAGTGCGATAATTAATTCTTGGTTAAAAGATTTTTTTCAAGATCCAAGGCCAGATCTCTATCTCAATATAGATCCGTGGCTTCAAGCGGAAACCTCTTTTGGGTTTCCAAGTGGTCATACTCAAATAGCAGTTGTTATATGGCTTTATATTGCGCTCAATGTAAAAAATCTCTTTGCAAAAATTGTATCAATTATTTTTTTATTAGGTGTGCCTTTTAGTCGTATCTACCTTGGCGTGCATGATATTGGAGATATTCTTGGTGGAATGATAGTAGGGTTATTCACTCTATATGCCGCTCATCTATTTTATCAAAATATTGACATGGGAAAATATAATTTAAGCAAACTATTTAAATATATATCAACGATTATTCTACTGATCGTGTTTTATTTCTTGTGGCCAATGGAACATGGTCATGAATTAGTTACGGGTTTGGGAGGACTTATATTGGGCTTTATGATAGGATCAGATTTAGATAAAAAATATTTTGGTTACGAACGAGTATCAAATACCTTTATGCACTATTTTTCGTGTTTATTGGCATTAATTTTCTTTCTAATTTTAAATAAATTCCTAGAAGCTGGATTTAATCAAGTAATTTTACCTGAGTGGTTCGAAATTGGCATGAGCTCCCTTATATTAGGTGCCTATATCTCATTTATTGCACTATTTCTTCTTTCAAAAGTTAAGCTTCAATCAATCAAATAACTTTCGCCGTGCTTTAAGGTGAAAAAATCTTCATTTGGTATATTGTATTTTTTTAGTTCTTTTAGTAACTGGCGAGGAGGTTCCGTTACTGGCTCATCAGTTAAGATAAAAGTTCCCCATGCCATGCCAATAGCTTTACTTGCTTCCAAGTCAAGAAATGTCATCACAGCTTCCTCAGGGTTTATATGAGAGAATTCCATGATCCACCTTGGTTCATAGGCTCCAATGGGAATTGCCGCTAGATCAACTGGGCCCAATTTTTCTTTGATCGCCTTAAAATCATCTGTGTATCCAGTATCTCCTAAGTGTATGAAGCTGTGAAACTTGTTTTTAAAATGCCATGCGCCCCATAAAGTTTCATTTCGATCAAATAAACCACGAGCAGACCAATGTTGCACTGGAGCGAATGTAATAAGTGTTTCTTGAATTATTAGAGAGTCCCACCAATCAAGCTCCCTAACATTATAAATACCTTTGCTCTCAAACCATTTTTTTAGACCCAGAGGAACAAGGAAAAGTATGTTATCAAATTTTTCAGCTAATAATTTTACACTCATGTAATCAAGATGGTCGTAATGACTATGCGAGATAGTAACTACGTCAATATTAGGTAAATCATCAATCTTCATTCCTGGCGCCATATATCTCTTGGGTCCTGCAAAATTTAATGGGGATGCTCTCTGTGTAAAATGTGGATCTGTAAGAACATTTATATCTTTATTTTGATACAAAAAAGTTTCATGTCCAATCCAGGTAGTAACAATATTCTCATTTTCATAAATTTCTTTGTAATTAGGCACTTCAACCTCAAATTCAAAAGTTTCTAAATTTTTACTTCTTCTCTCCCAACTCCATTTTAATAATTTATTAAAGCTACTCTCATATGCTACTCCACTAGTATTTGCGTATGTACCATCTGAAAGATGATGCGCTGAACTATTAATCACTTCGTTAGAGTAAGTTGGCAGAGAATATAATAGAGAAACGATCAATAAAGCTACTTTAATAAAATTATTTGTCATTTAGATTCCAGAGTATCGCTAAACAAATACTTTTAGATACGGGAAGTATAAAAAGTACTGTTGCTATAGTTAATGGAATCCACGTTACAGCTTGTAACCAAAGATCAGGAGCGTAAACTTGTTCAATAAATAAAACGAGCGGGACAATAATGTGGCCAGCAATAACGATTGTAAGCCATGGTCCAAAGTCATCAGTTCTATAAATTGAGAGCTGCTCATCGCAATGATTACAATTTGATTTTAGCTTAAGGTATCTTTTATAAATACTAGTTTTGCCACAACGCGGACATCTTTTCAATATTGATCGGGATAGAGCAAGTATTAGCGAAATTTTCATAATAAATACTACTCACTGATTACGAATTCACTACTTGAATCTGCTAACCAATCCCATAAGTATTCAGCAAAACTCCAACGAACTGAGATATCGAAAATAGGTTCGTCAGATAATCTATCAATCAATACTGTTGCTTTACTGATATATGATTGAGCGCATGAGTTTTTTTTCAGTAAATTTTTTTCAAAATTAAGTGGGCAAGCTTTGCTTAGCACTTCAATGCTTTTAGGCCCACTTAGTCTCATTGTAAGATAATAATCAGAAACATCAGTGAGAGCATAAAATAATGTTTTAAGATTTTCATTTAAATTATTGATAATATTCGATTTATTTTGATCACTACATAGAATTAGATACTCATTGGGACCGAGCCATAATACTCTGCCTTCATCGTTGCCACTAACTTCTCCTGATGATTTTGGAAGATTATAATCAAAGTAATTTTCAATTACTTCTCTTGCCTTTAGATCGTTTTCTTTCACTCTTAAGTTTATTTTTCCAATAAATTCATTTTGCTGTAGAGAAATATTATCTGAGTTGATTGCAATTTTATCAACTAATGGAGACAAATGTTCTTTATCGTTATTCATTATTTTTATTACCCTCCTTATCATAAAAAACTGTGTCAGAGATTGTTGCTTCTATAACCTTGCCATTCATTAGAGGAATTTCGACTTTTTCACCAAGAAGATTCATACCATTTTTAATCATTGCCAATGCTATAGGGTGACCCAAGATCGGGCTATAATAACTTGATGTTACATGTCCAAGCATCTTCATTGGCGGCTGTTTAAGTGCTTTTTCTACGATATGCGAACCTTCAGGTAAAACTGTTTTTTTATCATTCACAAGAAGTCCTACAAATTTTTTTCTGTCAGAACGCAAAGTATCTGACCGTGTGAATGATCGTTTTCCTAAAAAATCTTGTTTCTTTTTAGATACGATCCAGTCCATATTCATATCCATAGGAGTAACGCTTCCATCAGTATCTTGTCCCACTATAATAAATCCTTTTTCAGCCCTGAGAACATGCATCGTTTCAGTGCCGTATGGTGTTATGTTGTATTTTTTACCATGATGCATAAACTGCTCCCAGACAAATCTACCGTATCGGGAAGGTACATTTACCTCAAAACTTAATTCGCCAGTGAAACTTATTCTAAAGACCCTTGAGTCTATGCCGCACACTTTTCCCTCTCTAAATTTCATAAAAGGAAAATTTTCTTTTGATAGATCAATGTCTGTTAATTCCTGGAGAAATTTTCTTGAATTAGGGCCAGAAATTGAAAGAACAGTCCATTGCTCAGTAACTGATGTACAAAAAACCTCCATGTCTAACCATTCTGTTTGAAGAAATTCTTCTAGCCATGACATCACCCTTGATGCCCCACCAGTCGTAGTCGTCATATGATAGTGATCATCACCTAATCTCGTTGTTACCCCGTCATCAAAAATCATTCCATGCTCATTGCACATTAATCCATACCTGCATGAGCCGATTTCTAGTTTTGACCAAGCATTCGTGTAGATCATGTTTAAAAATTTTGCCGTATCCGGCCCTCTTAAGTCAATTTTACCTAATGTGGATGCATCCAGCATTCCAAGACTATTCCTTACTGCTAGACATTCTCTCTTTACTGCATCATGAATATTTTCATTCTTTTTTGGAAAATAATAAGGTCTTTTCCACTGACCTACATCCTCAAAAATAGCATTGTTTTCTTCATGCCATTTATGAATTGAAGTTCTCCTTTCAGGATCAAATAAATGATCAACACTTCTTCCTGCTATTGCTCCAAAAGTTTGAGGTGAAAAAGGAGGTCTAAATGTTGTATGCCCTATTTCATCTACCGGTTTTTCGTGAATATGAGACATCAATGCTAGTGCATTTACATTTGAAGTTTTGCCTTGATCGGTTCCCATTCCAGTAGTTGTATATCTTTTAGTATGCTCAACACTGACATACCCTTCTCTTTGTGCTAAGAAAATATCGGCAGCCGTGACATCGTTTTGAAAATCGATAAAATGCTTTGAACCCTTTGTAACCTTTTTCTTACCAAGCATATAAGGCTCGACTGATGACTCAGTAAAGGAAATTTCCTCCTCACCTTTCCAATTAATACTGTCTGCAACTTCATAGTTTAGATCTTTAGCTGCATTAAGGCCCTCCTGATAAGAATGATTTAAGTTTTTTGATAGATCAAAACATCCATTGTTACATCCAATAATTATTTGATCTTGAATTAGTTTATCAGGAACGAAGGTATTTAATACTTTATCATATTTTAATTTCCCTCTTGATTGGCTAAACAATTGAATAGCTGGATTCCATCCACCTGACATTAAAATACAATCAACATCTAAGGTTATACATTCACCAGACAGTTCATTTTGATTTCTATCAACTTTCTGGACTTCTATTTGATTTACCTTTTTGTTTCCTTTTGTAGAGATTATTGAAAAAGACGAATATAATTTTATTCCAAGATCTTCACATTTATTTTGAATTCTTCTGTCAATGTTCTCTCTAGTATCAACAACTGATATCTTTGCACCCTTATCATTAAACTCGAATGCTGTTTGATAGGCATGATCATTATTTGTGAATAAAACTACTGATTTACCTGGCAGAACGCCATATCTTGATAAGTACTTCTTTCCAGCGGATGCCATCATTATTCCAGGCCTATCATTATCAGCAAAAACTAGAGGTCTTTCAAAAGCACCCTGTGCTAACACAATTTTTTTTGATCTTACTCTCCAATATCTTTCTCGCGGTGTAGTTTTTGACAGTTGATCGCAGTGATTAGTTACTTTCTCTAAAGCTGTAAGATAATTATAATCATAGTATCCCATTGCAGTAGTTCGTTTTAGGATACGAACATTATCCATTGAGTACAACTCATCAACTATATTCTTGATCCATTTAAGACCATCTTTTTCATTAATTGAAAAATTATAATCTAATAAGTACCCTCCAAGTTCAGGATTTTCATCAATTAGTAATACGCTACATCCTGAGCGACCTGCAGCAAGTGCAGATAGTAAGCCTGATATTCCTCCGCCTACGATTGTCAAATCACAATAGTAAAACTTTTGCTCGTAACGGTCAGGGTTCTTAGCAGTTGGCGAGTACCCTAGCCCAGCTGCTTTTCTAATAAAGTGTTCATAGAATAACCATAAACTTGGTGGCCACTTAAATGTTTTGTAGTAGAAACCAGCAGGAAATATACTTGATAAAATATTATTTAATGAACCAACATCATAATTTACAGATGGCCAACAATTCTGACTAGCTGCTTCGAGACCTTCGTATAGCTCGATTTCTGTCGCTCTCATATTTGGCTCTGTTCTTGCGCCTAAACCTAACTGGACTATTGCATTAGGCTCTTCAGATCCTGCAGTTAGGATTCCTCGGGCACGATGATATTTAAAACTTCTCCCCACTAAATGAACATCATTGGCAAGCAACGCTGATGCTAAAGTATCCCCATGAAAGCCCTTATAGTTTTTTCCATTAAAAACAAAATTGATGACTTGGCCACGATCAATTCGACCACCGAACATTGTTCTATTTTGATTAGACATCTTGAACTCCTGGTTTTTGATCACCCATCTTGTATGTCTTCATTATTTTATCGCTGACTGTATCTCT
>CABYGA010000003.1 GCA_902518415.1 uncultured Pelagibacteraceae bacterium
AAGATAATCAGCCCCAAAAAGTAATAATGGTTACTGAATGTTCAATGAGTGACAATGTAGCTATTGAAAATCCTGATGTTGAGTTTGTAAGGCCTTGTAATCTATGTCCACATATGAAAAGAATATCTCTTAAAAAAATATACGATGCAATTCGTTTTAATCAATTTCAGATAGAAGTAGATAAAGATATTATTGACCGAGCTCGGTTATCAATTGATCGGATGTTAGAAATTGGAAGAAGCTAATTATGGCTGACGCTATCTACAGACCAGATGTGGTTATCGTGGGTGGTGGTGTAGCTGGACTAACCGCTGCGCTTAACCTAGCGCCACGAAAAGTATGCATTATTACTAAAAGTACTTTAGGAGTGAATACCTCAAGTATGTGGGCCCAAGGCGGCATTGCGGCAGCAGTTGGAATTAACGATAGTGTTAAAAGTCATATTGAAGATACTGTAGCAACTGCAAAAGGTCTTGCTGACGAGAATGTCATTGTCAAAGTAGTCAGTGAGGCAGAAAATATTATTAGTGATCTTGAGAGCTTCGGTGTGATCTTTGATAAAAATGGTGATGGCTCTTTTGATTTAGGATTAGAAGCAGCTCACAGCATTAACCGAATAGTAAGATCGAAAGGAGATAGTTCTGGCATTGAAATTATGAGGGGTTTAATAGAAAAAGTTCGTGAAAGTCACAATATTACTGTTTTGGAAAACGTCTCAATAGATAGCATTATGTCAGAGAATAACACTATACACGGTGTCATTGGAAGATTGGCACAAGATAATGTTCCAGATAATCATGTCGTTATTGAAAGTTCAAATGTTGTACTTGCAACTGGAGGCTTAGGCGGGATATTTGCAAATACAACTAACCCAAGAAGCTCTTATGGTGAGGGAATAGCCCTTGCTGCTCAAGCAGGTGCAGTTTTAACTGATATGGAGTTTATTCAATTCCATCCAACAGGACTTGATTTCGGTTTAGACCCCACTCCACTTGCTACTGAAGCCATTAGAGGTGACGGTGCTTATTTAGTAAACCAAAATGAGGAAAGGTTTATGCTCGGGATTCATCCTGAAAATGAGTTAGCACCCAGAGATCTCGTTGCTCAAAATTTATTTAAACAAATTGAGCAAGGAAACTCTGTCTTTCTTGATTGCCGCAAGGTGAGTAATGAATTTGAAACAAAATACCCGCAAGTTGCATCGTACTGTAAAGCAGCAGGCCTTAATCCAAGAAAAGATTTGTTACCAATACTTCCAGTCGCTCATTATCACATTGGAGGAGTTAAAACAGACTTGGAAGGAAAAACTTCAATAGAAGGACTTTGGTGTTGTGGTGAAGTTGCAGCAACAGGCATACATGGTGCAAATCGTTTAGCATCTAATTCATTACTTGAATCTATGGTATTTGGAAGAATTGTTGCAAAAAATATAAATAGCTTACCAATTAAAAAGGTGAATAAAATTAATCCTGACTTTATAAGAATGCATAAAGAAAAAACTAAAAATAGAATTAGAGCGAAGAAATATATTTGGCAACTTCGTTCTTCTATGATGAGAAATATTGGCATTGTAAGAAACCATAGCTCAATTATAAGGGGGCTTCATGATATTCTTAAGATTGAACGAGAGTCGAAGGGGCTGTCTGCTAAGCTAAATGATATGATACTAGTAAGTAAATTTATAATTATTGGAGCGTATTTGAGAAAAGAAAGCAGAGGATGCCACTTAAGATCTGACTATAAAAATACAGAAGATAATTTTATTTTGCATTTTGATCTTAAATTCTCAGATTTAGATAGCAAAATCACAGAGATCTTAAATATGGCTGATAACGCAAATCATAAACAAGTTGTTAA
The DNA here is from genome assembly GCA_902518415.1 of uncultured Pelagibacteraceae bacterium. Taxonomy (GTDB): domain Bacteria; phylum Pseudomonadota; class Alphaproteobacteria; order Pelagibacterales; family AG-422-B15; genus CACNXQ01. Next base: position 1,858 of record CABYGA010000003.1, read on the forward strand.
CTAAAAAATATATAAACCAGCTAATACTTACTGCTCTCTTGGAAGACATGGGAAGAGAGGGCGATATAACATCAAAAGTATTAATTTCTAAATCATCAATTTCAAAGGCAACAATTGTTGTAAAAGAAAGAGCTGTAATATGTGGTGTTAAATTTGCTGAACAGACCTTTAAAAAATTAGATAAGTCGCTTAAAATTAAAATTCTTAAAAAAGATGGCGAACTTGTAAGTAAGGGAGAAAAAATAATTACAATTTCAGGAAAAACACAAAATATCTTAACTGCGGAAAGAACTGCGCTAAACTTTTTAGGCTTAATGTCTGGTATTGCTTCTAAAGCAAAAAAATTTTCAGATATAGCTAATCCGTATGGCACAAAAATCTATTCTACTCGTAAAACTATTGCTGGCATTCGTAAACTTGAAAAATATGCACTAACAATTGGAGGGGCTTATATTAATAGAGAAACACTTGATGATTTCTTTTTCATTAAAGATAATCATTTAAAAACAAATTCTGACATAAAAGAATGTATTCACAAACTTAAGCGGTTTAATCCAAACAAAAAAATCACAGTTGAAGTAGATAATATAAGTCAGCTTAAAGAAATTATTGATCAAAAAATTGAGGTAGTTTTATTAGACAACATGACCCCAGGCCAGGTCAAAAATTGTCTTAAAATTGTAAATGGTAGATTTGAATGTGAAGCATCTGGAAAAATAAATTTAAAAAATCTTTTGTCTTATGCAAAGACAAAAGTAAACCGCATCTCTATAGGCCAGCTTACTCACAGCATTAATAATGTGGATTTTGGATTAGATATCTGAATGTACAGCAGATCAATCATTCCTGATGAATTTAATGCTCCAACAGAATATATAACCGAAAAATTTGTATTACGTCCACTCACAATTGAGTATGTAAATGAAGACTACGAAGTTGTAATGAGTAGCGTAGATCATCTTTATAAACTGATGGATAACAGTGAATGGCCTAAAGGTTTATCTTTGAAAGAAAACTTAGTTGATCTCGGTTGGCATCAAAGAGAGTTTGCCTTAGGTCATTCTTTCGCATATACCGTTTTATCTCCTGAAAGTGATAAAATTATAGGGTGCTGTTATATTTATCCATCAGCAAATACTCAATATGAAGTTCAAGTATTTTACTGGATCAAAGAAAGTCTTTTGGGAGAAGGTCTTGAGCCTGAACTAGGAGTCGCAATTAAAAATTGGTTAGATGAATCTTGGCCATTCAAAACATTTAATTTCCCCGGAAGAAATATTTAATTATTCAAAAATTTTTTGGTACTCAGCTGTAAGTTCTTTTATAAAGACTCTTTTTTGCTGCATCGTGTCACGGTTTCTTATTGTGACCGTTTGATCTTCTAAGGTTTTGAAATCAACAGTTATACATATAGGTGTGCCAATTTCATCATGCCTTCTGTAACCTTTGCCAATATTTCCTGAATTTTCTAAAATTACTCTACCCAATCCAAGTGATTGTAGGTCTTTTTTTATGTTCCTCGCTTTATTAACTAGTTCTTCATTGTTTCTTTTAAGAGGAATAATAGCAGCTTTGACTGGAGATAAATGAGGTTTAAGCGCTAATACAATACGCGTATTATCATTTTCTAGCTTTTCTTCGCGGTAAGCTTCATTTAAAAGTGCTAAGACTCCCCTATCAACCCCTGCTGATGGCTCAATCACGTAAGGTATAAACCAATCTTTACTCTCAGAATTTTGAACAGCAAGTTTTGTAGTTGAATCTTTATTTTCCATAACTTCTGCAGAAATTTTAAAGTCACTCTGATTTTTTGTATGTGAACCCAAATCAAAATCTGTTCTATTAGCTATTCCCTCTAATTCTTCTAAGCCGTGAGGAAATTCATACATCAAATCTACAGTTGCTTTTGAGTAATGAGATAAATCGGTATTTTCCACATTTAGTTTTTTTAAATTATTGGGATCAATTCCTTGAAGAATCCACCAATCGTACCTTTGAGCAACCCAGTAGTCATGCCACGCTTCATCTTTTCCAGGTTCAACAAAAAATTCAAGTTCCATTTGCTCAAACTCTCGAACTCGAAAAATAAATTTTCCAGGGGTCACTTCGTTTCTGAATGCTTTACCTATTTGTGCAATACCAAAAGGTACTACTTTATTAGTAGAGTCTAAAATATTTTTGAAATTGGTGAATATTTGTTGTGCAGTTTCAGGTCTTAAGTATGCATAATTACTTCCATCATCAACTGGTCCAACTGCAGTTTTAAACATTAAATTGAAAGGCCTTGGATCGGTTAAATCTATTGAACCACACTGAGGACATTTATTATCATTATGCTGGTCAGCTCTAAATCTATGATTACAACTTTTACAATCAACCAGTGGGTCAGAAAATGTGTCTTCGTGTCCTGAGTGTTTAAGAACTTGCTTTCCTGTTAAGATAGATGCATCCAGGCCCTCGACATCATCCCTTTCATAAATCATAGATTTCCACCAGGACAATTTAAGGTTATTCTTCAATTCGACACCAAGTGGCCCGTAATCATAAACTCCCTGAAGTCCTCCGTAAATCTCATTAGATTGGAATATAAAGCCCCGTCTTTTACAAAGAGAAACAAGTTCTTCCATATTTTTAGAGACCATAACGGCTCCAAAAAGAGTTTTCCTTTATTGCCTGAATAAATTGATCAACCAGATCATTAGAGCCGTATCTACTACTGAATAAATTTTTTATAAAAGATTTTTTTTCTTCAATATGTCTTATCTTTATTTTTTTTCCATAATGTTTTTCTAGATAGGTATTCAAATTTTCATTAGAGTCCACTAATCCAATTTTTTTTCCTTGTTCTCCTGTCCAGAATTCACCATTGAAAACTTGAGTGGGCTTTATCTTCTTTTTTCTACTCTTTAGGACTAAGTCTTTGAAATTTTCAAAAATGCTATCTTGAACCTTTATTAATTTTGATACATCTTTTTTTGATACTTCCTCAAAAGGATCTAAAAATGATTTACGATCTCCTTTAGTAAAAACTCTTCTTTTAATACCAACTTTATCAATAAGTTTTTTAAATCCAAAAGACGCACTAATAACTCCTATTGACCCAACGATAGAACTTTTATTTGCCAAGAGAATATCACCTGCGCACATAAGCATATATCCTCCTGAGGCGGCGACATCTTCAGCAATGGTAATCACTTTTACTTTATTTTTGTTTGAAAGAGTTTTAATTCGATCATAAATCAACTCTGATTGAACTGGAGACCCGCCAGGAGAATTAATTTTGATAACAACAACGTTTGGTTTTTTGTATGTAAAAGTTTTATCAAGTATGTTTGAACAATTTTCAAGGGTTAGTCCTTTTTGAAACCTACCAAGGTCACCAATTACTCCTCTTAAGCCAACAATATTAATGCGAGTTTTAGTTGAAAAGATGCTCATATTTGAAATTATTTACCAGAAATCTATAACTTTTAATTATACGAGACTATATTATAACTACAGCAAAATATAAAACAAAAACATTAGTTTATTAAATGAGTCATCTTATTCATGCCCTTTCAAAAACCTTAAGGCCCTCTCTAAAAAGAGTTAATAAAGAAATCAAAGACAATATAATGGATGAGGAAAAACTCATAACTGCAACGGCTGGTCACTTGCTAAATTCGGATGGAAAGAAAATTCGACCACTCCTAACACTTATTATTTCCAGAATGCTAAAATATAGAGGTAGTGCCGATGTGACGCTGGCAGTTTGCATTGAATTTATACATAACGCAACTTTATTGCACGATGACGTTATAGATACTGGGAAAGTACGCAGAGGCAAAAAAAGTGCAAATGAAATTTGGGGCAATAAGGTTAGTGTCCTTGTTGGAGACTATCTATTAAGCAAGGCATTTAAACTCATGGTCAAAAATAAGTCACTTAAGCTTTTAGAAATTTTATCACAAACGTCGCTCGTGCTAGCGAGAGGTCAAATACAAGATGTTGGCAATGCCCAAAACATAAAATTGAGTGAAAAACAATACCTATCAATTATTAATGCTAAAACAGCAGAGCTGTTTAGAGTGTCATGTTTTCTTCCAACCATAATTACACAACAAAATAAAAAAATTCAAAAAATATTTAATGACTTTGGATATTATTTTGGCATGTCGTTTCAGTTGTCAGATGATATTTTAGATTATTTCGGACATTCAAATAAAATGGGTAAATCAATTGGGAAGGATTTTTATGAAGGAAAAGTTACTTATCCTGTGATCCGATGCTTTAAAGACTCTGATCAGAAATCAAAAGTAATGATCGCAAAACTATTTCTTAAGAAAAAAAGAAATAAGAAAGATCTTGCCGTTATACTAAAATTAATGGAAAAAACTGACTCTTATCGAAAGTCGATTGATTTTCTACTCAAATATAATGAAAAAGCAAAGTCGAGTATTAATAAATTTGAAGATAATAGATATAAGGTGTATCTTACAAATTTAGTAGATAATTTGGCGATAAGAGAAAAGTAAACCATGTCATATAATACATTTGGAAAATTATTTCGTTTTACCACTTGGGGAGAGTCCCACGGTGAAGCTATAGGCTGTGTAATTGATGGATGCCCTCCAATGATTCCGCTTAATAAGAAAGATATTCAAAAATATTTAGATATGAGAAAGCCTGGAACTTCTCGTTTTGTAACTCAGAGAAAAGAAGATGATAAGGTTTCTATTCTCTCCGGGGTTTTTGACGGCAAAACAACTGGTACACCTATTTTGCTCTTAATCTGGAATAAGGATCAAAAATCGAAAGATTATACTGAAATAAGGAATAAATTTAGACCTGGCCATGCAGACATTACTTACTTTCTTAAATATGGGATTAGAGACTACCGCGGAGGTGGTCGCTCATCAGCTCGAGAAACAGCTAGTCGTGTTGCTGCAGGAGCGGTAGCCAGAAAAGTTATTGCTCATATTTCAAAGAAAAAGATATTGATACAGGGGGCAGTAACACAAATTGGGAAGATGAGCATAAATCCTAAGCATTTTAATTGGAATGAAGTTCGTAAAAATAGTTTCTTTTGTCCTGACAATAAGATCATATCGACATGGGAAGAGTATTTAGATGTTACACGTAAAAATGGAACTTCTTTAGGTGCAAGAATACTCGTAAATGCAAAGAATGTTCCTTCAGGGCTTGGTGAGCCTATTTACGGTAAATTAGATGCTGACTTAGCATCCGCAATGATGAGCATCAACGCGATTAAAGGAGTTGAGATTGGCTTAGGAAATGAGTCTGTTGAAATCACTGGTGATGAAAATTCAGATGAAATACGAGCTAACGGTAAGAAAATTTCCTTTTCATCGAATAATTCTGGTGGCATTTTAGGAGGTATTTCAAACGGTCAAGATATCAATATAAGTATTGCGGTGAAACCAACATCTTCAATCTTAAAAACAAAAAAGACGATTAATAATAAATTAAAGAATACAACCATATCCACAAAAGGAAGGCACGATCCATGCGTGGGATTAAGAGCAGTTCCTATTGCCGAAGCAATGACAGCATGTGTTTTAGCTGACCATATCATGCGCAACAAAGCTCAGTGTGGCTAAACTTTAAGGTCTAATAAAAATTCAATAAGTAAATAAGTTTTCTTATTTTTAAGATTTATTTTTTTGAAAATTGAAAAAATTTTTTGAGAAAGTTTTAATTTGTAGTTCTCAAGAAGATCTTTATTTTTTGCTGACATACGTGGAAAGTCTTCAAAATCATCATTTATTTGAAAAATTTCACCAATATACATTCCTATATCAGCAAGAGATTTTTCAATTTTTTTACTTTTTCCAGCACATATTGCTACTGCCTGACAACAAAATGACATTAACATTCCTGTTTTAAGTTGATTTAGTTCAATCCTTTCTTCTAATTTTGTATTTGAAGAGCTTAAATCAATATATTGTCCTAATAACAAACCTTTTTCCCCTGAAAATTCACTCAATAGCTGTATCAATTTTATTTTTTTACCTTCACTTAAATTAAATTTCTTACTCGCTATAGTTAAATAAGATTTTGTCAGAAGCCCACAACCAGCAAGAACAGCTGTAAATTCATTATACTTGTAATGAGTTGTTTTCTTCCCCCTCCTATATTTATCATTGTCCATAGATGGTAAATCATCATGCACTAATGAATAGTTATGCAGCATTTCAATAGCAGAACCCAAATTAAAAATTATATTTTTTGACAATTGAAATTCTTTGCCAAATACATAAACCAAATATGGTCTAAATCTTTTACCACCAGAATTTATCGAATATTTTATTGATTGGTTTAAGGTATTATTATCTAGAATAAATTTTTTTTTTAGAAATGGATTAAATTCTTTACTAAAACTTCTCAAATCTTTTTTAATGGTCTGATGCCTCATTCACTTTTTTTTTGAGATTTTTCCATCAGACAATACTTTAATTTCGTCGAGCTTGAGGACCGCCTCATCTAATTTCCTCTGACAATGAGATCTAAGATGCGACCCTCTAGTATAATACTCAATAGACTTTTCTAAATCTATATTCCCATTTTCAAGATTCTCTACAATTTCAGATAGTTCTTCCATTGCTTTTTCAAAAGATAGTTTATTTATTTCCTCAGGATTTTTACTCATTTTTGGAGCTCACTTAGATGCGTAATCATTGAATTTTCTAGTGCTTTTATATCATAACCACCTTCAAGCATCGATATTATTTTTCCTCCACAATATTTATTTGCAATTTCTCTTAACTTGCTTGTAATTAGCCTAAAATCATTTTCTACAAGATCCAGCGAGGCGAGAGGATCTTTTGTATGCGCGTCAAACCCAGCAGAAATTAGAAGGAAATCTGGTCTTTGCTCTTCTAATTTTTTTACAATTCTTTCATCAAATATCTGCTGATATTTATCTGAATTTGTTCCTGATGTGAGTGGAACATTAACAATATTACCTACTCCTATTTCATTTACATCACCTGTACCAGGATATAGGGGATACTGGTGCGTTGAGTAATAGGTAACTTTTGAATTATTATAGAATATATCTTGAGTACCATTTCCATGATGAACATCAAAATCAATAATGGCTATATTTTTAAACTTATACTTGTTAATTAAATAATGTGCGGCAATTGCAACATTGTTAAAAACACAAAAACCCATTGATCGATCATAACATGCATGGTGACCAGGTGGCCTGACAATACAAAAGGCATTATGAATGTTATTGCTCATTATAGCATCTACCGCGTCAATTCCCGCTCCGGCAGCTCTTAAAGTTGCATCCAGAGAACCTTTTGAAACTGGAGTTTCTTGATCTAAGAAAACTATTTGATCATCAGATGGAAATCTTGCAAGAGTTTCCCTAACAAAATTCTCTTCATGGGCAGCAGAAATAAGTGATTGCTCTATTTTATTAGGTTGTTTAATTATTATATTTTTAAACTCTTCTTTATTTATTAGTTCAATGATATTTTGGACACGATCGGAACACTCTGGATAATCTAAGGATTGCACGTGACCTTTAAAACAGTCGTCAAAATATACAAAAGTTTGTGTCATAGATGAATTCAAAAAAAGTAATTAAAGCCAATATAAACTCTATTAAATTAGCTGCTAGAAGTCTACTGAATGGTAAAACAATAATTATACCAACAGATACTGTTTATGGTATTGCAGCAGATGCAACTAACGAGAAAGGGGTTGAAAATATTTTTAAAATAAAGAAAAGACCAAGAACCTATCCACTTATTTTATTTGTAAAGTCCATAAAAGAAGCAAAAAAATATGCATATTTTAATGATATTGAGGAGTTCTTAGCAACACATTACTGGCCTGGACCCCTAACGCTTATACTTAGAAAAAAAAATAGAAATATCTATAACGGTGATAAAAGACTTTCAAAAATAGGAATTCGCATTCCAAAAAATAAAGATGTTATGAACTTACTTAAGGTCGTTAATAAGCCACTCGCAACTACCAGTGCAAATATTCATCAAGAAAAAAATAGTAATAATATCAATCATCTTAGCCTACTTCATAATGATGATGTTACGCACGCGATAAGTAGTGACTACAGAATGAGCTTTGCAGAGTCAACTTTAGTTGAAGTGAATAAAAACAAAATAAACCTCTTAAGAAAAGGTTCTATTTCAAAAAAATCAATTGAAAGTAATTTAAAAAAAAATTTTTTGCTTGATTAAAAATTATGCATCAACAAATGCATTAAAGGAAAAGCACCTTCTTTCTCCATCCCCTCTAAAAGGGTGAACATCATGCATTAGAAATGATGGAAATATGTATAAATCTCCTACTCTGGGCTTAAAAGTCTCTCTATGTTTCACAAGCGGTGGGCTATTTCTTGGAAGAGACACCCGACCATCAAAGAAAGATATTAATCCTGCTAAATCTTTTTCTTTATTACGCTTAATTGAACTCGGTATCTTTAAATAACCTACTCCACTAATATTACCTCTATGTAAATGCGGTGGATTAAAATCTCCAGCAAATTGGCTGACGATCCAAGCTTTTTCTATTCTTATTTTTTTAACTTTAATATTAAGTGTTTTGTCATAATAGTCTTTTACAGACTTAATAATCTGTTTTTCAATTCCAATTTTTAAGATTTTTGAGGGTATCCTAAACTGCTGTTTCATGCTTCCCACTAATCTGTGATCATAGTCATATCTTTTCAAAAGCCTTTTATTATTAGACACTTGTTCAGAAAATTTGTTTAAACGAGCGACCGCACTTAGTGTCAGTTTTGTTTTTCCGATTGTTGGTCCAAATGGTTTGTATATCTTCATATTTTTCTTGGTGCGCCCAGAAGGATTCGAACCCTCAACCCTCAGATCCGAAGTCTGATGCTCTATCCAGTTGAGCTATGGACGCATCTATATTATTATTTCAAGTAACATGCTTTTACTTAAGATACTAGAAAAATTAGGCAGGAAAAAAGTTGTTATGGATAGAGGCCCATCACATCCTGAATATTGCTTAGCAAAGCCTTGGACAGCAAGATATTATCTTTTGTTCAAAAAAAGACCCCGCTGGTTTCCATTTAATATATTAATACATCATATTTTAGATGATGATCATGGTGTGGGCCTTCATAATCATCCTTTTCCATATATTACAATTATAATCAGTGGAGGATACTGGGAGACAGATAAAAATAAAAATAAAATCTGGAGAGACAGATTCTATGTTGGCTTTAGAAGTGCTGACAACTTGCACAGAGTTGACTTAGAGCCTGGTATCAAGCCAGTCACTATCTATATCGCTGGTCCGTACGGACTAAGAAAGAAAGGCCGAAGTAATTATGGTATTTCAAATTAATTTATTTCTTAGCTGAGATCTTAATTGCCTATCTTTTTTTAAAAATATTTCTCTTCTCATTGCTTCTGACTTAGAGGATAATTCCTCTTGATATAATAATTTCCATTTAGATCCTCTTGTAAACTTTGCTCCTTTAGACTCATTATGTGCTTTAAGTCTTTTTTTAACATCATTACTCCAACCTACATATGTTCGCACTTTCGGGTGTTTTGTTCCAATAATATAAACAAAGAATCTCATATTTTTTGATATATTAATTGTATTTGGCATTGAAATAAATATAGTATCAATAAATCAAAAGGAGAATAAGCATGCGTACTACTCTTACAGTTTTAGCTTTTAGTTTCATGATTTCAGCTTGTACTACTTTACAAAGCATAAATGAGACTGTTAAAGGCGACGGTGTTCCTTATATTCCAGGAATATAAAGATATTTAACTGGCCTCATTATGGGGTCAGTTACACCTTGTAATAATCAGTTAAAAAAGTTAATTGCCACAATCAGTTTCCATTAAGTATACTTAACTGTATGTTTAGAGTACAAATATCGGGAACAGGACTATTCACTCCTCAAGAAAAAATTTCCAACCAAGAATTAGTCGACTCATACAATAAGTATGTAGATGAATACAATTCATCAAACTCTATAGATATAAATAATGGAAGTGTGGAACCACTAGAAAAATCTAGTGCAGAATTTATTGAGAAAGCTTCAGGTGTAAAATCTAGATATGTTCAAAATAAATCAGGAATTTTGGATACATCCTTTATGCGTCCTAGACTTATTGAAAGATCTGAGGATCAAATATCCAATCTTGCAGAAATGGGAGTAGTTGCCGCAAAAGAAGCTATAAAAAATTCTCAAATCGATATTAAAGAGATAGATGCTGTAATTGTTGCATGCTCAAATTTAGAACGCGCCTACCCAGCAATAGCTATTGAGATCCAAAATGAATTAGGAATAGAGGGTTTTGCATTTGACATGAATGTTGCTTGTTCCTCAGCAACTTTTGGAATTCAAACTATTTTTGACATGATAAAGAGTGGAAGTATTAAATCAGCCTTAATGGTCAATCCAGAGATTTGTACTGGTCATTTAAATTTCAAAGATAGAGACTGTCATTTTATATTTGGTGATGTTGCAACAGCCGTAGTTTTAGAAAGAATAAATGAAGATATTCATAAAAATAATTCGTATGAAATACTTGGGACAAAGCTTCTTACAGAGTTTTCTAATAATATAAGAAATAACTATGGATTTCTGAATAGTTCGTCCCCTGAAGGAGTTGGCAAGGCAGACAAATTATTCCATCAAAATGGAAGAAAAGTATTTAAAGAAGTCATACCTAAAGTTTCTAATTTAATAAAGGATCATCTAGAAGAAAATAAACTTTCCGCCGAGGATTTAAAAGGATTGTATTTGCATCAAGCTAATGAAAATATGAATGTTCTTATTTCTAAATATGTACTTGGCAGAGAAGCGTCTAAGGATCTGGCTCCCGTCGTACTCGACGAATATGCTAATACAAGTTCAGCTGGTTCAATAATTGCTTTTCATAAACATAACAACTCACTAAAAAAAGATGATCTCGCAATTATTTGCTCATTTGGGGCAGGTTATTCTGTGGGGAATGTTATTGTGAAAAAGATTGCTTAAAAATTTGGCTCCTTGGAGAACAGCTTCCTCACTTTTGGTTCAAAATATTCAAGAGAATATGACTCATAATCTGGATCAAAAGATTTTTGATCCCACTTTTCACAGAAATCCACTGCATCTTGATAATAAGGGTGATCTATGAATTTATCTCTAGCATTACGATCCCTCCCTATGTGATGAGCATAGTAATATTCTTGAAAAATCCCATGATGAAGCATAATCCAATATACTTTTTCAGAAACATAGGGCCTTAAAACTGAGGCAACAAGTTGACTATGATTATATGGGGCAAGATTATCTCCAATATCGTGTACAAGAGTCGCAACTACCATTTCTTCATCTGCGCCATCTTTTTCAGCTCGAGTTGCTGATTGAAGTGAATGCTCTAACCTTGTTACTTGATAACCATCAACTGAACTATCTAAATTTCTCAAAGCGTCTAATATTCTGTCGGGAAGATCTTTTGAAAACTTTTCTTCATACATACTTAAAAGATCATAATCTTCTTTTGTGCCGTCTTTCATCTGAGTAAATTTTACTTTTTCCATTTATATTTCCTCTGACAATAATTTAAACTTACTTTCTGCAGAATCGTGATCTATATATAATCCCTGCAGCCATCTATCACCTTCAGCTGTATTATAACTTGTTCTACCATGAAGTGTTCGATAATTATTCATAATAATTAAATCTCCTGGTTCTAAGCGAAACTTAAATATATATTTAGAAGAATTTATCATTTTGTGCATCACTCTTTTTGACGCATAAAATTCATCAAGCTTTTTAGGGTCTTGATAAAAAACAAAATCCAGTCTGTTACTATACTTTATTTGCTTTATTTCTCCTCGCTCACTTAACTTGATAATCTTACCTGTTTTTTCCAGTATAGCATCTTTGTCTTTAAATTTAAAATTGATAAGAGTATTCGTAAGTGTTTTAAACGCATTTGGATTTTCATTTTTTAAGTCTTCTGCAACCTTAAACCCATCAACAATTGTTGAGTCGCCTCCTTGGCAACTATTATGAATACAAAAAAGAAATTGAATCGAAGGTACTGGTTTTCGATATGGATTATCAGTATGAGACTCTAATTCAATGGATGTATATGCTAAATCGTTTGGTTGTTTTTGAGACTTAACGTTGAACAATTTTCCAAAATTAGTTTCTCTTATATATCCAATTTTTTTTGCAAAATTTATAATCTCACCATCTTCGGGTTTGAGTTTGCTTACAATTGCAAATCCGTATCTATGGTAATATTCTAATATCTCATAAATTTGTTTATTTTCATTTGTATTATAATCAAATTTAAACTTTCTAAGTGAGATACTGTCTTTATTCCAAAAAACTTTATCAGGAAGTCCCTTTGCTCTCTTTATTTCTTTAATTAAGTTTTTTATACAATACTTAGCTACATGATTATCTGAGAATTTAATTAATAGTTTATCTTCTTCTAACTTATTTACTTCTTTGATTTCTAAATTTTCAATGATTTTCTCTGGGTCATATAGTCGTTGCAGTGAATTTTGATCGACTGCTCCTTCTTCTAATGACCGTTCTCTCATCCATAAAGGATGAAGCTTATATTGCTCATCTCCAATAGAAAACCTTATTTCTTTTGAGTCATAATTAAAATCCATAAAAAAATATAAAACTAATTTTTTAATTCTTCAATATTTTCATATTCCGATAAACAAGCAGGGTTGGCTAAGGCCTCTAAATTCTTTATATTCACGCCATTGATTATATCTCTCACAGTAATTTCTGCTATTTTGCCACTTCTTGTTCTAGGTATATCACTTACTTTAATTATTTTTGCTGGTACATGTCTTAAAGAATTAGAAAATCTAATATTATATTTAATTTTATCAATAATAACTTGATCAAGTTCAATATCCTTTTGGAGTTTCACAAATAAAATAATTCTTGTGTCATTGTTCCAAGTCTGACCAACTACAATAGATTCAACAATTTCATCTATTTGCTCGACAGACCTATATATTTCGGCAGTTCCAATTCTAATTCCGCCAGGATTCAATGTTGAGTCTGAACGTCCATAAATGACTATTCCCATATTTTTAGATATTTTAGCGTAATCACCTTGTGTCCATACATTCTTAAATTTTGAAAAATATGATTTAATATATTTCTCTTTATTTAAGTCATCCCAAAATCCAATCGGCATAGATGGAAGTGGTGATTTACATACCAACTCACCTTTTTGAAGCGAACCCTTACCTTTTTCATCAAAAACATCTACATCTACCCCAAGACACTTACTTTGTATTTCACCAGAGTAAACTGGCAACATTGGATTGCCACCTACAAAGCAAGAAACAATGTCTGTCCCTCCACTAATGGACGCCAGATGTATATCTTTTTTAATGAATTCGTAAACATACTCAAAACTTTCACTTATAAGTGGTGACCCTGTGCTTAATATTGATTGAAGTTTATCTAAATTATATTTTTCTAGAATATTTACTTTATCATTTCTTAAAGCGTCAATAAATTTTGCACTTGTTCCAAAGCACGTTATTTCTTCTTCTTCAGCAATTTTAAAAAGGGTTTCTTTCTCTGGATGAAATGGGGATCCGTCAAAAAGTACTAATGAAACTCCTGATGCTAAACCTGTAATAAGCCAATTCCACATCATCCATCCACAGGTTGTATAATAAAATAATTTATCGCCTATTTTAAGATCACAGTGAAGCTGATGCTCCTTTATATGTTGTAAAAGTGGTCCACCAGTATTATGAACTATGCATTTAGGTTTACCAGTTGTTCCACTAGAATAAAGAATATACATTGGGTCATTAAATGAGTTTTCTTCAAAAATAATTTTTCCTTGATAAGTTTCTTTTTGAAAAATTGAATTTAAACTTATTTCATCTATTCCTTTATCTAGATTCTTGTCTGGATAATTAATACAAATGGTATGTTCGAGTGTTTTGATATTATTGATTACATTTTTTATTTTCTTTTCAATATCAAATTTTTTTCCACCATATAAATAAATTTTAGAATATAATAATACTTTTGGTTTTATTTGATTAAAACGATCTAAAATAGCTGTCTCGCCAAAATCTGGTGAACAAGATGACCAAATCGCCCCGATAGAGTTCACTGCTAAAAATGCAATTAGTGTCTCAGCACTGTTTACCGCAACAGCCGCGATCCGGTCTCCTTTTTTAACCCCAATAGATCTAAAATAGTTAGCTAATATTGAAGTTTTTAATACTAAATCTTCCTTATAATAACTTTTCTTGAAACCAAGTTCATTGATAAAGGTAATCGGGCATGAATTAAGATTAGATAAAATATTTTCTGCGTAATTAACTTTAATATTTTTGAAAAATTCTTGGTTATATATAGATTTATCTTTTTCAATAACAGGACTAGAACTTCCTTTGTACTTTATGCCCAGATAATCAATTAAGCTTAGCCAAAATTCAGCAGGGTGATTAATGCTCCACGACCAGATTTTACCATAATCAAAGTTTAATTGTATTTTGTTGTTTTCTTCTAAAAAAATAAAATAATTATATAAATTTGTTTTTTTAATTCTTTCCTTAGATGGGCTCCAAAGCAACTTTGGCATATCAAAAATATTTATTATATCTTAGGCAATGTGGAGTGCTTTAGTTTCAAGGTAATCTTCTAGCCCCATGTCTCCACCTTCTCGTCCATTGCCAGATTCTTTATATCCTCCAAAAGGTGATCCGTAATTATAACCGCCACCATTAACATGAACACCGCCAGCTCTTAATTGCCTTGAGACTCGTTCTGCTCTTTCTTTATCTCCCGTCTGCAAATAGGCAGCAAGACCATAAGGAGTATCATTTGCTATTCTGATCGCCTCATCCTCATCATCAAAAGGAATTATAACTAGTACTGGACCAAATATTTCCTCTTGAGCAACTCTCATATTGTTATTTACGTCAGAAAAAATTGTTGGTTTTACAAACCATCCTTTTTCGTGGCCATCGGGCTTTCCAAGGCCACCTACTAATAGTTTTGCTCCTTCATCAATACCAACTTGAATCATATTTTGAACCCGATCAAATTGAATTTTATCAAAGAGTGGTCCGAGATGGTCACCATCTAGTGTCGGATCACCTACCTTAATTTCTTCAGCAGTTTTTTTTGCAATATCAATTACTTCATCATAGCATTTTTTTTCTACCAGTAACCTTGTAGGAGCATCACAAGATTGTCCTGTATTAAACATACATTCATTTACTGAATCTTTTACTTTTTCATCTAAGTCACAATCTGCAAAGACAATGTTAGGTGATTTACCACCTAATTCTAAAGTTACTTTTTTTACAGTTTCAGCAGATTCAATAGTTACTGACTTACCCCCTCTTTTTGAGCCAGTAAATGACATCATTTCTATATCAGGATGCCGAGACATCGACACACCTACTCCTTCTCCATCTCCATGTACTAAATTAAATACACCATCAGGAACTCCGGCCTCATCTAGAATTTCAGCATAAACCATCGCTGATAAAGGTGTATGCTCAGACGGCTTTAAGATACATGTGCATCCTGTAGCAATCACTGGAAGGACTTTCAGTGTAATCTGATTAATGGGCCAGTTCCATGGAGTAATTAAACCACAAACTCCTATTGGCTCTTTTAAAAGTACATCTGAATTAGAGAGAACAATTTTTTCTTCATGCTTCTTTAATGCATCAATAAAACCATCTAAATGTCCTATTGCAGCATCTGCCTGTGCATCTCGAGCCATTCTATGAGGAGCTCCCATTTCTGATGTCATTGCATTAGCAAGATCTTCAAATCTTTTTTCAGAGATCTTCCTAATTTTATTTAATAATTCTAAACGATCATTTTTTGAAGTTTTAGAAAAGCTATTAAATGCATTTTTTGCAGCGCTCACAGCCATATCTACATCTTCAGAATTACCAAGAATTATCTCACCTATCAAATCTTCGGTTGCGGGGTTGAGAACTGCCATTGTTTTAGTTGAATTGGGTTTTACCCATTTACCGTTAATATAAAATTTTTGAAGATTTTCCATTTTGTTTTTTATTACATACTATACTATTCAAATTGTAAATTCTTTTTAATATTGTAACTTCATTGTCTTATGAATAAAAATGTTATCATTTCTTGTGCAGTTACCGGATCGGGGGACTCAGTTGGAAAGCATCCTAATATTCCTGTTACTCCTCAACAAATAGCTGATGCCTCTATTGAGGCAGCAAATGCTGGAGCCGCTATAGCCCATATTCATGTTAGAAATCCTGAAACTGGAAAGGGATCCCGAGATAATGAACTCTATAAGGAAGTAGTTAGTCGAATTAAAGATAGTGGAACGAATGTGATAATTAATCTCACAAGTGGAATGGGAGGAGATATAGAAATTGGTCCAGAAGATGATTTATTAAACTTTGGTTCGAATACAGATTTTGTAAATGCACTAGAAAGACTAAGTCACGTTGAAGAACTATTGCCAGATATATGTTCCTTAGATTGCGGCACTCTAAATTTTGGTGATGGAAATATGATCTATGTTGGAACCCCAGAACAACTAAGAATTGGCGCTAAGAGAATTCAAGAATTAGGAGTTAAACCTGAACTAGAAGTCTTTGATACAGGTCATTTGTGGTTTGCAAACCAGATGTTAGAGGAAGGATTGCTGGATCAGCCCTCATTGTTTCAAATTTGTTTAGGTATACCGTACGGTGCGCCTGCGACTACCGGTTCAATGAAGAATATGGTTGATATGATACCTGAAGGAAGTAACTGGGGGGCTTTTGGAATTGGAATTAATCAAATGCCGATGGTAGCGCAAGCGGTATTATTAGGAGGCAATGTTAGAGTTGGTCTTGAAGATAATCTTTATTTAGAAAAAGGTGTTTATGCAACAAATGGATCACTTGTTGAGAAGGCTGGTACAATAATAAATAATTTAGGCTCGAATGTAATGGGTCCTGATGAAGCAAGAATCAAACTTGGATTAAAAAGTTGAAAAGAAAGATTGTTTCGATTATTGGAACAGGCGTAATTGGCGCTGGATGGGCGGCACGATTTCTTGCTAAAGGTTATGTTGTTAAAGCTTATGACCCCAACAAAGAGTCGCTAGAAAAATTAAAAAAAAATATTCAGACTGCCTTTAAAAGTCTTAAAAAGTTAGGTTTAAATAAAAACGCTTCATTGAAGAATCTAAATGCTTTTACTAATTTGAATGATGCTTTACATGAAACAACCTTTGTTCAGGAAAATGCGCCTGAAAGTGAAAGAATAAAAAAAAATATTCTAAAAAAAATTGATAATATAATTCCCAAAAATGTTATAATTGCATCTAGTTCTTCTGGATTACTACCATCAAAAATTCAATCCGCCTGCAAATTTCCTGAAAGAGTTTTAATCGGACATCCATTTAATCCAGTATACTTATTGCCTCTTGTGGAGATTGTAGCTGGTAAAAAAACTAGTCATACAAATGTTAAAAAATTAAAAAAATTATATGAACATATTGGAATGCGACCGCTCATTGTTCAAAAAGAAATTGAAGGATACATTTCAGACAGACTGCAAGAAGCTTTATGGCGTGAGGCCTTGCATATAATAAATGATGGCGTAGCATCAACTGAGGAAGTTGATGATGCTATTGTCTATGGTCCTGGATTAAGATGGGCTTTTATGGGGGTTTGTTTGACATTTCATTTAGCTGGTGGAGAAACTGGAATGAAACATATGCTGGAGCAATTTGGTCCTGCTCTAAAACTACCTTGGACTAAGTTGAAAGCTCCTGAATTGACGGATAAACTAAAAAAAGCAATGGTTTCTGGAACAAAAAAACAGGCTGGAAAGTTTAATATCCAAGAGCTTGAGGAACAAAGAGATTTGTTTTTGATTGAAATTATGAAAACTTTAAATAAAAATCAAAAAGATAAGTTTCCAAATTGGGGTAGGAAATACAATAATTTTAAATAATTTATGAGTCATAATCCATCTATATCGTCGTTGAAAAAGAATGCTAAGTCAATACTTGTTGATTGGAGTGATGGTGAGCAAAGTAAGTTTAATTTTTTATGGTTAAGAGATAATTGTCCATCAGAGGTTCATCCAACTGCAAGAGAGAGAACTTTCAACCTACTAACAGTTACAGATGATATTCATCCAAAGTCTTATAAAGTAAATGATAAAGGTGAGCTTGAGATTGAATGGAGTGAGGGTGATCATACAAGTTACTATGGCAATGATTGGCTAAGACATAATTGCTATACACTTAACAGTAAAAAAAAATATATATCACCATATTTTCTATGGGATCAAAGCATGGAGTCAAATTTTGAAGATATTCAAATAGACTATGAAGAAATTATTAGTGGAGATGATGGAATAAAAAAGTGGCTTGAGCAACTTCACTACAAAGGCATTTCTATTGTGAAAAACGCGCCTACAGAAAAGGAGTCTGGATTTGATGTAATTGCTAATATTAGTCACCATAGAGAAACATTTTTTAAAACACCTTTTGAAGTTATTGATATTCCTAATCCAAATAATTCTGCTTATACCGCAGCCGCGTTAAGAAATCATTTGGATCTCCCATACTATGAAATAGCACCAGGATATCAATTCTTGCATTGTCTGATTAACAATGCCACTGGAGGTGAGTCTGTCGCAGTCGATGGATTTAAAGTTGCTAGTTATATGAAAGAAAATTTTACTGAATTCTTTGAAACTCTCTTGGAAACTCCTGTAAAATTTGTAAATAGAGATTATACTTCAAATGCTATAAGAGTAATGCATAAGCCTCTATTTTCCTTAGATCACAATAATGATTTTAATGATATAAGATTTAGTGTTGCTTATATGGGGGTCATGGACTGTGACCCCGACCAAATGGATAAGTTTTACGAAGCTTACCGAAAACTAATTGCCTTACTTCACGATCCAATATTTGAAATAAATTTCAAACTTAAAGCTGGAGATATATTCAGTTTTAATAATAGAAGGGTGCTTCACGGTCGAAAAGAATACGATGCTAATTCTGGTGAAAGACACCTGCAGGGATATTATATTGATAGAGATGAAATAATAGGAAGACTTAACTTTCTAAATAAAATTAATCCTTAGATCTTCTCAAGATTTCAGCAATATTATTCTTAGAAATAACACCCACAAAATTTTTATCATTATCGAGTACATTAAGACCCGACTCACTTTCAAGCATAGTTGGTAGGCAGTTTTCAATACTTTCATCGACCATTACTGATGGATTAGACTCATTCATATTTCCATCTATGTTCATAATAGATCCAATTTTCAATACTTTAATTCGGTTCACATCTTTTACGAAATTGGAAACATACTCATCAGCAGGATTGAGTAGGATTTCTTCGGCGTTACCATCTTGAACAAGTTTTCCACCATTTAGGATGGCAATTCTATCGCCTAATTTAAGAGCCTCATCTAAATCATGAGTTATAAAAATAATTGTTTTTTTTAGATTTTTTTGTAAATCTAGAAGCTGGTCTTGCATATCTGTCCTTATAAGTGGGTCCAGTGCGCTAAATGCTTCATCCATTAATAGAATATCAGGATCTATCGCAAGTGCTCGAGCTAGCCCAACTCTTTGCTGCATGCCACCTGATAATTGATTTGGAAATTTATTTTCAAACCCTGTGAGTCCCACTTTTTCAATCCAATACATTGCTTTGTCCTTCGACTCTGATCTGTCTAAATTTTTTATACTTAGTCCAAATTGAACATTGTCTAATATGTTATGATGAGGAAAAAGAGCAAATCTCTGAAATACCATGCCTGTTTTATTTCTTCTAAACTCAAGTAAATCTGCTTTATTCAGTTTAGTTATATCTTCTCCGTCGACTAATACCGTTCCTTCTGTTGGCTCTATCAAACGATTAATATGACGAATAAGAGTTGATTTTCCTGAACCAGATAAACCCATCACAACTTGAATAGATTGTTCTTTTATATCTAAATTTATATTGTCGAGTCCCAACACATGATTATATTTTGCGAGAAGCTCATCTTTATCAATCCCACTTTTTACTTTATCAGTGTATTCTTTGGCCCTAGGTCCAAATATTTTATATAATTTTTCAATTTTGATTTTAACTTCACTCATTAGCGCCTGCTCTATGCTGCTGCATTCTTTTACCATAAGATTGGGATACTCTGTCAAATATAATTGCTAGTGCGACGATGGCTAAACCATTAAGTAATCCCATTGTAAAGTATTGATTAGTTATTGCCTTTAAAACTGGTTGACCGAGACCCTTAACACCAATCATTGAAGCAATCACAACCATGGCTAGCGCCATCATAATTGTTTGATTAATACCGGCAAAAATTGTAGGCAGGGCTAAAGGGAGCTGTACTCTAAATAGTTTTTGCATTCTGTTAGCTCCAAAGGCGTCAGCTGCTTCTAGTACCTCTTTATTGACTTCTCTTATTCCTAAATCAGTGAGTCTAATCACTGGAGGTATCGCATAAATAATAACAGCTAATAAACCTGGAATTTTTCCAATACCTAGCAACATAACAACAGGAATAAGGTAAACAAAGCTAGGCATGGTTTGCATGATATCCAATATTGGGGTAATCATTGCTCTTGCTCTATCACTGCCAGACATAAGGATACCAACAGGAATTCCAAATCCAATAGTCAGCGCAGTACAAACACCAATGATACTTACTGTAGACATAGTATCATCCCACATTCCAAAGTAACCAATGAACAAAAACGCAAATAATGATCCAATAGTCAGGTAAATACTTCTACTGCCAAGATATACTAAGGCCAGTAGAGCAAGTATTACAAGAGGCCAGGGTGAATTATGCAGAAGCTTCTCAAACCAAACTAAGAAATAAAGAACTGGATCAAAAACAGCTTCTATAGCATCACCGTATTTTGCAGAAAAACTTCTATAAGCACCATCAACTGACTTTTTAAAAAGCCTTAGACTTTCAGAGCTCATTTCAGGGAATGAAGTAAAAAATTCTATCAAGTTCATCTTAAAAAAAAAGCGGGCTAAAAAGAAATTAGCCCGCTGTTATCAGCTGTTATATAGCTGCTTCTATTAGTTTACGCGTATCAGCATCAACCCAATCATGCCACTCACTATAATTTTTTAAGAAGTATAGTGCAGCATCCTCACCAGAGGCTTGTTGATCTGCCATCCAAGCTAACACTTCGTTAACAGTTGTGTTTGGCAACGCTCGCTTCTCCATGTAGTCCATGGCACCACTGCCCGCTTGATTTTTAAAGCGATCTGTTACGTAAGTGAAGACCTCAGATAAAACCCAAGAATTCTTTTTTGGATTTCCACAGTCTTGAGATGTGCAATTAGCCCATTCATCAGCATCAAACGGAACTCCAAAATCTAGTCTTTTCATTGGATACTTTCCAAGAATTGCTGTTGGGGCCCAATAATAACCCATCCAACCTTGTTTTTTATTATACGCTTCAGCAATTGAACCATCTAAACCAGCTCCAGAACCAGGGTCAACAAGTCTAAAGCCTTTAGACTCTGCTTCAAACGCCTTAAACAAATTGCCAGTACTTATTTGACAGTTCCAACCAGACGGACAAGTGTGAAGAGCTCCGTCACCACCTTCAGGGTGAGGAAATAATTCAGGTCTAGCAAGCGCATCCTCAACGGTCTGAATGTCAGGATTAGCGTCAGCTAAATACTGAGGAATCCACCAGCCTTCTTCACCATAACTTGAAAGAACCATAGCACCATAATGAAGCTTGCCTTCATCAACAGCTTTATCAAGTTCAATTCTATTCGCATTTGCCCACATTTCAGGCGCAACATCTGGCTCCCCTTTAGAAACCATTGACGCAGTTGTTGGTTGTGTTGAACCAGGGACTAACTCGACATCACATCCAAATCCCTTTTCTAAAACAACTTTATCTAAATTAGCAAACATTTCTGCTGATGCCCAATCCATTTCAGCAACCGAAATGGTACCACAGTCAGAAACTTCTTGATTTCTGTCACAACTGACAGCAAAGATCATCGCAAAACCTATAAGGAATACTGCAATAACCGATTTTCTCGAGAATAAACTCATTCATAACTCCCATTTTTTATTTTTAGTATGAACTAATTGAAACATAAATCCATCCTACTATCTAGGTAAAAAGGGCGAAATTTTAATAGTTTATAGGAAAATTCTAAGCTACTGATTTATATAATTTATTTCCAGCATATATCTCAATCAATGGAGCACTCATAACAAATACCGCACCAATAAATTCTCTCATTGTAATAATTTCATTGGCTAATAGATATGCAGATATTATGCCAATAACAACTTCGAACATTAGTAGAATACCAGCTTTACCTGGATCTACTTGATCTTGGCCGAAAGTAATAAGCCAATATCCAGGGAGCAACCAAATAAAAGCGAATATTAAAATTATTATATAAGTATTAGATATTATCTCAGTATTGAAACCTATGAGCACTTGTCCATCAGGCAAAAGAGTTGCAATGATAACAAATAATCCCCCAATGAGTATGAAGATTGAAGTCCCAAAGTTAACATCCAATTCCTTATTAATTCTGATTATAGTTGCACAAACTGACCACAAAAACCCAGAAGTTATACCGAATAAATCAGCAAGAGAAGTTGGCAAAATATTACCTTTGTCCAGCCCTGTTATAATAAAAAGACCAGTGAATCCGGCTGCTATAGAAAAGGCCCTATATATAGTTAAAGGAGTTCTTAAAAATACGATCTCAATAATTGTACTCCAAACAGCTGTAAGATAGAAAAATATTAAAATCCTTGCCACGTTCCCACGTAATAATCCTTCATTGTATAGACACATTGCAGCCGCACCTGCGGTCGCTGCAACTATCGTAAGTATTATATTTTTTTTTGTTAATAAATGTACGTTTCGAAGTGAAAAACTTAAAAGAAAAAAGCCAGCAAGCATAAAGCTTAATGTTAGTGGTATCGCATTATTGTTTGCATACTCATTTAATAAACGCAAAGGATACCACCATGTGCCCCAGAGCAGAGTAGATAATACTATTGCTAAACTTGGATTTAAGTTTTTTAACATTATCTAATGTTGTACTATAAATATAATATTTGATAAAATCATTTCATGAAATTAAATAACTTTGATTATATTATAATTGGAGCTGGTAGTGCTGGTTGTGTACTAGCCAATCGCCTTTCATCAAATAAAGCTATTAATGTCCTGCTAATAGAATCTGGACCTTCAGACAATACTTGGAAGACTACAATGCCTGCAGCACTGCTTTATACAATGCACGATCCAAAATATAATTATCTTTATGAGTCTGAGCCAGAGCCATTTATGCATAATAGGACTATGTTCTGCCCCAGGGGCAAGATGTTGGGAGGAAGTTCCTCACACAATGGTATGGTTCATGTAAGAGGCAATGCAAATGATTTCGATAACTGGGGACAGTTGGGTTTAACAGATTGGACTTACGATAAAGTTTTACCCTATTTTAAAAAATCTGAGTCAGTTGAGGGTTTAGACTCAAATTTTCGAGGAGAGTCGGGACCATTAAAACTTTCAAGATCGCCCAATGGCAATATTCTTAGTCAAGTTTATTTAAATGCCGCTCAACAAGCTGGATATCAAATCAATAATGATATGAATGGTGAAAGACAAGAAGGTTTTGGATTAATGGATACAACTATTTTTAATGGAAAGAGGCAAAGTACAAGCGTTACTTATCTTCATCCAATAAAGCACAGATCTAACTTGGAGATATTAACAAACGTAACTGTAAATAAGATACTATTTGAGGATAAAAAAGCTGTTGGGGTTGAATGCAAGGCGAATGGTGAAAATAAAAAATATTTTTCAAGCAAAGAGGTCCTTCTTTCTGCTGGGGCTATAAATTCACCTCAACTACTTATGCTATCTGGAATTGGTCCAGAAAATGAATTATCAAAATATAGCATTGAGCCAGTAGAGTGTTTGGAGGGAGTTGGGAAAAACTTGCAAGACCATCTTGAAACCTATGTTCAATATAAATGTAAAAAGCCTGTAACACTGCACAGTGCTCAGAACCCATTAAAAATGGCATTGATAGGTGCTGAATGGTTTTTGTTTAAGACAGGTGTTGCTGCACACTCTAATCTAGAAACAGGTGGATTTGTGAGGAGCAATGAAATGTCTGATTATCCAAATATGCAATTCCATTTTTTTCCATCTTTAGTTTTAGATCATGGTAGAAAGAGCACTACCTGCCATGCTTTTCAAGCACATGTTGGACCGATGCGACCTACTAGCAGAGGATCAGTAAAATTAAAATCAGCTAATCCAAACGATGCGCCTTCAATCCAATTCAATTACATGCAAACTGAACATGATCTTAGAGAAATGCGAGAAGGAATAAAAATTGCAAGGGAGATATTTAATCAAAAAGAATTCGATGAATATAGAGGAGAAGAAATCTCTCCAGGAAGTGATATAAACAATGATGAAGATCTGAATAATTTTATAAGAGATAAAGGAGATACTGCATACCATCCATCATGTACGTGTAAAATGGGTAAAGATAATTTATCAGTTGTAGACGAGGAGCTGAAAGTATACGGAATAGATGGATTGAGAGTCATAGATGCATCTATTATGCCTAATATTATTACGGGTAATCTGAACGCATCAACAGTAATGATTGCTGAAAAGGCGTCTGACTCAATTATAAATAATTAATTAATTTCAGTAATAATTTGGTTTTTCTTAGAGTCATAAATGTATACCGGACCATCAAAACATTTAAGCAATATTTTTTGATCTCCGAGTTTAATAACTTCCTCGATACCTGATGTTCCACATGTACTATGAAATTCAGTATCAGTAGTATTTTCGAAAAAATCTACATTTCTTGATCTTTCAATAACTGTTGTGATTACCACGGTTGTACCAACAATAATTAAAAATCCTAAAAAAATAACTATGAATAGTAATATTCTCTGGTTCATTTAAAATACTATTAATGATCTATGAATATAAAGTCAATAATATCAAGTATAACGGGGTAAGACTTGATAAATACATTTCATTAGAACTGACTCATCTGAGTCGATCAAAAATTAAGCTTTTAATAAATAATAAAATGGTATTAGTGAATGGCAAATGGGAAGATCCGGACTATAAAATTTCTCTTAAAGATAAAATTAAAGTTACAGAAGAAATTAAAAATGAAACTTCTTTAAAAAGTGAAAAAATTGACCTTAATGTTGTTTACGAAGATGAAGATTTAATAGTAATTGATAAACCTGCTGGCATCGTAATGCATCCGGGTGCTGGCAACAAATCAGGTACCATTGTAAATGCTTTAATCAACCATTGTGGGAATAGTTTAAAATTTGTAGGAGACTCCCAAAGACCTGGGATAGTTCACCGAATAGATAAAGATACAAGTGGACTCGTTGTTGTGGCAAAAAATGACTTTAGTCACCAACACCTTTCACTTCAATTTGCTGATCATTCCATTAGAAGAGAATACATGGCTGTCTGCTGGGGATCAATAAAACCCGCAAGTGGAAAAATATCGTCTTTAATTTCAAGAAGTAATAAAAATAGAACAAAAATGATGAGCTCTAAGATAAAGGGTAAAGAAGCAATAACGAATTATAAAACCATTGAAAACTTAAAAAACAGTAAAGGTAATACAATTGCAAGTGTAATTGAATGTAAGCTTCATACTGGCAGGACTCATCAAATTAGAGTTCATATGACTGACAAGGGTCATCCTCTCATAGGAGATAAGACCTATGGAAGATCCCCTCAAAGTAAGCTGAAACAATTATCAGATAGTGCAATTTCTGCGATTAATGCACTGCCAGGGCAAGCTCTGCATGCCAAGAGTCTTGGCTTTGTTCATCCTCACAAAGAAAAAATTCAATTATTTCAGTCAGTTATCCCAGATTACTTGAGCAATTTAATAAATTCTATTAAAAGCTGAGCATTGAAAATAAGCACATAAGTACCATATCTAATATATGACCAATAACAACAAGCTACCTGTATTGTCAAATGAAGGCAGCCTAACACACTACCTCCAGCAAATTAAAAAATTCCCAATGTTAACCGAAAAGCAAGAGGTTAGTCTTGCAAAGAAATGGAGGGACAAAGGAGATACGAGTGCAGCTCATGAATTGGTCACTAGTCATTTGAGGCTAGTTGCAAAAATAGCAATGGGATACAGAGGCTATGGACTGCCAGTCACAGAATTAATTTCTGAGGGTAATATTGGCTTAATGCAGGCTGTAAAAAAGTATGACCCTGACAAAGGTTTTCGTTTAGCAACATATGCGATGTGGTGGATCAGAGCAGCTATACAGGAATATGTCTTAAAGTCTTGGAGTCTAGTTAAGATTGGTACAACTGCAGCGCAAAAAAAATTATTTTTTAATCTAAAAAAATTAAAAGGTAAGCTTAGTGATTACAACGAGGGTTCATTAAAGCCTCATCAGGTGACTGAAATTGCAAGTCAATTAAATGTTTCAGAAAAAGAAGTCTCTGAAATGGAAGGAAGAATGTCTGGAAATGATTACTCTCTTAATGCCGTTGTCAGTGCTGATGGGCAGGAAGAATGGCAAGAATGGCTAGTAGACGAAGATGCAGATCATGAAGTTAAAATTGCTGAAAAGGAAGAGGTAACTAAGCGAAAAGAACTTTTATCAAAAGCTATTGACGTACTTAATGAAAGAGAAAAATACATTATTCAAGGAAGGAAATTATCAGAAGATCCTAAAACTCTTGAGGAACTTAGCAAAGAATACAATATCAGCAGAGAACGCATTAGGCAGATTGAAGAGAGAGCATTTCAAAAATTACAATCCGAAATGTTGAGCCTGGCAAGAGATACAAAACTCATCCAGGCCTAATCAAATAATTTATTTATCAAGATTGTATCTTCGCGACGAGGACTTGTTGAAATCAGATCGATTTTTGTATGGGTCAGTTCGGTAATTCGCTCTATATATTTTTTAGCATTAACAGGAAGATCGTCATAATTATTGATACCAGTCGTGGTACTTAACCAGCCTTCAAATATCTCGTAAATTGGCTCCAGTTCATCCTGGTCTTGTTCTGAACTTGGATAAAAATCAATATCTTCACCATTTAATTTATAGCCAATACACATTTGTATTTCCTCAAAATGATCTAATACATCAATTTTTGTAAGAGCAATACCTGTTGCACCTGATTGAGTCAGTGCCTGACGAACCAACACAGCATCAAACCAACCACATCTTCTCTTTCTGTTTGTAACAGTCCCAAATTCGTGACCAATCTCACCAAGTTTATTGCCGACTTCATTATCTTGTTCAGTTGGGAAGGGTCCATTTCCCACTCTTGTAGTGTAAGCTTTAGTTATTGCTAATACATGGTTGACTACTTTTGGGCTCAAGCCACTGCCAATTGAAGCATAACTTGCATGAACATTAGATGATGTGACGAATGGATATGTTCCATGATCAATATCTAGCAGAAATCCCTGGGCTCCCTCAAATAGTATCTTTTCATTATTATCTTTTATGGTGCCAAGAATTTCATTAATTGTTTTTGCGAAAGGTTTAGCAAACTGACCTAGTTCATAAATCTCATCAAGTATATCAACTGCTTTATATTCCTCATTACCTAAACCTCTCATTATTGCATTATGATGATTTAATAATGTATCAATTTTGGTTATTAATTTTTCTTTATCAAATAAATCACACAATCTAATTGCTCTTCGTCCAACTTTATCTTCATAAGCTGGCCCTATTCCTCTTTTAGTTGTCCCTATTTTTATTAGATTGTTATTTTCTCTTATAGCATCTAGTTTTTGATGGATGGGTAATATAATTGTTGCCCGATCGGAAATAAATAGATTATGCGGAGAAATTTTTACACCTCTATCAACTAAACTTGTTATTTCTTTTTTAAGAGCAGATAAATCAAGAACAACCCCATTGCCAATAATTGAAATTTTGTCTTCACGCAAAATACCTGACGGTAAAATATTTAACTTGTATGTCTCATTATTAATTACAAGAGTATGGCCAGCATTATGACCTCCCTGGAAGCGGATTACGAGGTCAGCTTGACTTGAAAGCCAATCCACAATCTTTCCTTTCCCCTCATCACCCCATTGGGATCCAACAACTACTACACCTATCATTTTTTTATCCTAAATATTAAGAAAAATATTTTGTAACGTTTTCAGTTAATTCATCAATCTTACTCTGACTTTTACTCTCTATCATTACTCTCAAAAGTGGTTCAGTGCCAGACATTCTAACAACGATTCTACCTTCGCCTGCAACTTCTTCCTCACACTTTTTAATAAAATTCTTAGTTTCATCACTTTCCAAAATATTCTTAGTTTTAACTTCAAAATTAACTAGGTTTTGGGGATGTGGTATAAATAAATTAAGAATTTCACTAGCTTGTTTTTCTTTTTGCATAATAATTGCAAGTACTTGTAGGGCAACAATGATTCCATCACCAGAGGACGTATAATCCCTCATGATAATATGACCTGATTGCTCTCCACCTAAATTTAGACCTTCATGTATCATTTTTTCTTTAACATACCTATCACCAACATTTGCTCTAACTAATTCAATGTTATTTTCATTGAGTAGGTTTTCTAACCCTATATTGGCCATTGATGTTCCAACGACTTTATTTTTTTGTAGTAAGTTTTTTTTGCTCAAATGTAATGCTAGCAACGCAAGTATTTGATCACCATTAATGACATTTCCTTTTTCATCAACTATTGCTAAACGGTCACCATCTCCATCTAATGCAATTCCTATATCAGCATTATCTTCTAATACAGTTTTTGCCAATAAATCAGTATTAGTTGAACCGCACTTGTCATTGATATTTGTTCCGTTTGGTTGAGTTCCAATTTGAATGACCTCTGCTCCTAACTCCCACAAAATTAGAGGAGCTGATATATATGAAGCACCATTGGCACAATCTACAACAATTTTTAATCCATCAAGGCGTTGGGTTTTTGGAAAAGTATTTTTTAAATATTCTATGTACCTGCCATTTGCATCTTCTAATCTTTGAGCTCTCCCTATATTTTCAGGATTAGCTAGTGACTCTTCAAGTTTACTTTCCATCAGGTTCTCTATCTCTAGTTCTGTCTCATCAGAGAGCTTGTTGCCAAGTCTATCGAATATTTTTAAACCGTTATCTTGATACTGATTATGAGATGCAGTAATCATAATTCCAAGATCGGCTCGCATTGAATTTGTTAACATTGAGACTGCGGGAGTTGGAATCGGGCCAAATAAGAAAACATCCATACCCATTGAAAGCAAACCAGATGTTAAAGCTTGTTCAATCATATAACCAGAAAGTCTGGTATCTTTCCCTATTACAACCTTATGCCTGTGGTCTCCTTTGGTAAAATATTTCCCTAGTGCCATTCCTAGATTTATTAGGGAAGGTCCATTTAATTTATAGCTATTAGAGCTTGCTCTAATTCCATCTGTTCCAAAATATTTCTTTTTCATATTAATTTCGAATAGACTTTTATTGCTTGATTCGTCTCATATACATCATGTACTCGGAATAACTGCACACCTTGCGACAAGCCGTATAAAACAGAAGCTATCGATCCCCCTGTACGATCTTCATATAATTCATTTTTTTGTATCTTTCCAATAAAACTTTTTCTTGAACTGCCTAACATTACTGGTAAGCCAAGTGAATGAAGTAAACTAATCTTTTTAATAAGTGTCAAATTTTGTTTCAAAGTCTTACCAAAGCCAATGCCTGGATCGATTATAATTTTATTTTCAGATATGCCTTTTAATTTACATTTTATTATTTGATTTTCCAGAAAATCATAAACATCAAGAAGAACATCTTTATATTTAATTGAATTTTGCATTTTTGCAGGACTAGAAATTGAATGCATTATGACAAAGGGAATTTTAGAATTACTTAAAAAATCTGTAACTTTACTATCATACCTTAATCCCGAGACATCATTTATAAAATCAATATTATACTTCATTACAGCTTTCATTACGGCAGATTTTCTTGTATCAACAGAAATTAAAGAACTTTTTGACTTACTTTTAATTAAATCAATAACCGGCATTATTCTTTGAATCTCTTTTTGAGTTGGAACCGTTTTTGATCCGGGTCGTGTAGACTCTCCACCAATGTCAACTATGACTGCACCCTCTTTCTTCAACTTTTTATATTGGGCATACGCATTATCAATTGATAAAAATTTTCCTCCATCTGAAAAGCTATCTGGAGTAACATTTAAAATTCCCATTATTGAGGGTTTATTAAAATTTATATTTTTAATTTTCTTTCTAGTCCTTGTTATTTTTTTTAATTGAATTTTGATAGTCCTACTAATGTCACTAGGTAGTCTGGTTATCTCCTTTAAATGAAGATATTTTGACGATATATCTTTTCCATTTCTTGTAATTAATTCAATTTTATCAAAATAAAGTCTAGATGATCCAAGGCAAAGGGAGTCTTTATTTTTACTTTTATTTAGTATTGGTCTGACGTAATACTTAACAAGTTTACGCTCAGCAGTCATATTTATTTCAACTTAACTAGTCTGAGGTTTAGGCTTGAATCCAGGAACAACAGTTGAAGGCTTCCCACTTTTAGGCACAGATGGACCAGCATTATTTATTTCTTCTTCTGGGTTTGGTCTATCAATTTTTCCATCTTTAAGAAGTGACAATATTTCATCTCCATTCAAAGTTTCGTATTCTATCAAGCCCTTGGCAAGAGCATGGAGATCGTTTATTTTCTCAGTTAGGATCTTTCTTGCAAGATCATAACACGTATCAACAATTATTCTAATTTCAGAATCGATTAACCTTGCAGTATCTTCTGATACATTTTGATGTTTTTGAACGGACCTACCTAGAAAAACTTCTTCTTCATTTTCACTGTACTGAAGCGGTCCTAATTTTTCACTCATTCCATATTTAGTGACCATGTTTCTTGCCATCTTAGTTGCCATTTCAATATCAGAAGATGCGCCAGATGTTACCTTGTCATTCCCAAAGATTATTTCTTCAGCAACTCTTCCTCCCATGGCAACAGTAATATCAGCAAGCATTTTTTCTCTTGCCATTGATAACTGATCTCTTTCAGGCAATCTCATCACCATTCCTAAGGCTCTACCGCGTGGTATTATTGTTGCCTTGTGAATTGGATCAGATGCTGGTTGATTTATGGCAACAATAGCATGGCCACCTTCGTGGTAAGCTGTCAATTCTTTTTCATCCTGACTCATAACAAGAGATCTTCTCTCTGAACCCATCATGACTTTATCTTTAGCTTCTTCAAAATCCACCATCGTTACAATCTTCTTATTTTTTCTTGCTGCGAGCAAAGCAGACTCATTGACAATGTTAGCAAGGTCGGCACCAGAGAATCCAGGAGTTCCTCTCGCTATTGTTCTAATATCTACATCAGGAGCAACTGATATTTTTTTTATATGAACTTTCAGAATTGCTTCCCTGCCCATAATATCTGGATTTGGAACCACTACCTGTCGATCAAACCTACCTGGTCTGAGTAAAGCAGGGTCTAGTACATCAGGTCTGTTTGTTGCTGCAACCAATATAATGCCTTCTTGGGTATCAAAGCCATCCATTTCAACGAGGATTTGGTTCAACGTTTGCTCTCTTTCATCATTGCCGCCACCAAGCCCTGCTCCACGACTTCTTCCAACAGCATCAATCTCATCAATAAATATTATACACGGAGAATTTCTTCTTCCTTGCTCAAACATGTCTCGAACTCTTGAAGCGCCCACGCCAACAAACATTTCTACAAAGTCTGAACCTGAAATTGTAAAAAATGGAACTCCAGCTTCGCCTGCAACGGCTCTTGCTAAGAGCGTTTTTCCTGTTCCTGGAGGTCCGATTAGTAATGCACCTTTTGGAATTCTTCCACCAAGCTTTTGAAATTTTCTTGGGTCTTTAAGGAAGTCAACAATCTCAACAAGCTCTTCCTTTGCTTCGTCAATACCTGCTACATCATTAAAAGTTACTTTATTTTTATTCTCAGTTAAAAGTTTTGCTTTAGATCTACCAAAACCCATTGCTCCACCTCTACCACCTTGCATTTGCCTCATAAAGAAAATCCATACGCCTATGAGCAATAGCATAGGGAACCATGAAATAAGTACTCCCAGCAGTGAAGGGTAACCATCGTCAAGAGGGGCAGCAGAAATATTTACACCTCTATCATTTAATCTGTCCACAAGCGTAGGGTCATTTGCCGCATAAGTCTTGAATGACCGGCCGTCATCAAATGCACCATTAATATTACTTCCTCTTATGACCACATCCTTGACTGATCCAGCCTCAACTTCATCAAGGAATTGAGAATATGTAAGGTCTATTATATTTCTTTCACCGCTGGTGTTGCTAAATAGATTAAATAAACCAAAGACGATAAGGGCGATGAATACCCACAATGTAATGTTTCTGAAATTCATTTTTTTAAATTTGTTATAGATATTAAATAATTACTATTTTACGTCATGCAAGAAAAGAAAGGTATAAATTTTAACAATATTTTTCAATTGTTTAACACTAATAATGCTCTATTAATTTTGGCCAATCCTTATTTTCAACAATAACTCTAAAATTTTGTCCTAAAAATCGACTTCTTCTTTTCTCTTTTGATATTAAAATTTCATTGCTTTTAGCAACAAATATGCACCCATTTAGAGTGTAACTTCTAAAATCCCCGGTATTGATTTTATCAATAAGGCTTTGCAGTGACTTCGATCTGGGTATTTTGTCCTTGTTGCCTACAAGGCGACATAATTTATTGATAATACGGTATTGTATCTCAACTGGTGCCTTTTTGAATATTTTAGTCTTTAACTTTAAAGTACTACTTCCTCCAAGTGATACACTTTTTTTTAAATAATTATTAACTGATACAATGATTGCTTCGTCTGCTTTTTTTAAATTTTGTATAACTTCTAAAATTCTTTTCTTGTCTAACCCCTCATTAATTAGGTTTTCAGCAATACCTCTGATACGAGATCTGTCATACTTCATATTTTGATTAGTATTATCATAAAGATAAGATTGCTTTATTGTTGCTAGGTACTTAATCAGACATTTTTTTGAATATTTCAATAAAGGTCTAATAATATTAATCTCACCTCCTTTATGTTTAGAAACAGGCTTTAAAGATGATAAACCTTTTATTCCACTCCCTCTAATTAACCTCATCAAAAATGTTTCAATTTCGTCATCTAGATGATGAGCAGTTAATAAATATTTAAATTTATTTTTTTTACAAACGTCTGTTAATAATTCATATCGATATTTTCTAGCTGTTGAAAGTGTATTAGAACTGCTTATTTTTTTTTTAACTTTTTTTGTTACAAAGCTTACTTTTTCTTTTTTCATGAGCTTCTTTATCCATTCAATTTCTTTAGATGAATCCTTACGTAAGTTATGATCGATTGAAACAGCTGTAAATTTTAAATTATTTTTCTTAGCAAAACTTTTAGCTAGATATAACAGTGCTAGACTATCCGGCCCACCAGAAAGAGCGACGATAAATTTTGAATTTACACCAAGAAGTTTGAGTTGTTTTTCAAAATCTGCATCTGTGATCTTCTCTATATTTTTATAATTGATTGGCTTAACTAATTTCACAGCCATTTCTTTTTAATTCTAGGTTACTTCTATCAATGATTGAGGGATTAGCTTCAGGGTATGACTCTTGCAGTTGTATAAATGTCATGCATCCCTGTTCCTTTTGTTGCATGTTCACTAATGAAATTCCGAGCTTCAATAGCGCATCGGGTGCTTTATTTGCATTTGGAAAAGTTTGATACAGACTCAAATAATTCTTAGCAGCATCTTTATAATTTTCTCTGACATAATAAGTCTCAGCTAGCCAAAAATGAGAATTACTTAAATAATTTTTATCATCTCCAATAGAAATAAATTCTGTAAACGCCTTTTCTGCTGTTTCATAGTCACCTTGTTTAAGTAAATTAATAGCATATTCATACTGACTTTCTTCATCACTTTCTGGCAATATTGATAAAGGTATTTTTTGTTCACCAAGGGATACAATATTATCTTGAGATATTGTATTGATAATTTGTTGCTCCTCTGCATCATTATCAATCTTTACTTCAAAAGGTGAATTTTCTTCTATAGGTAAACTCGTCATATTTATAGTTCCAAGTGATTTCGGCTCTAGATCTAACTCCTCTTCATTAGCAGTAAACATTTCACTTTGCATAACACTTAAAGTCTGAGTTTTAGAGTTGTTTTGAACTTTTTCTATATTCTCAGCTTTAGTATTCAAATTAGTAAATCTAAATTCTGCATCTTCTTTAAATGTATTAAAGTTGTTGACCGTAGATTGCATTGTAAAAATCATTTCTTCAATTTGAGCTGTTAAAGATTGAATTTCATTCTGAAGCTCAGCTATCTGGATTGATTGTTTTGCAATAATTGATTGATAATCATCAAGGCTTAAATTATTTGCTTGGCCAGAAGTTGTATTGTTAAAAGTTGCTTTTTCAAGAACCTTTATTCTACTTTCGATAGTTTCTAACTTTTCAAGAAGTTTATTTAATGGAATTTCTTCAGCATAGAGAATCGTATTAAATGTTGAAAAGACTACCAAGGCAGTAAAACAGTAAACATACAGCTTATTGATCATAAAAATAAATATTTTTTTATAAGCCTAGACTTATCTTTTGTCTAAATAAAGGCGTGAATAATTAAATATCTATTTAATTCGTTCTTACAGTTACTGATCTTCTATTTTGTGCCCAGGCCTTTTTATTTGAGCCACTGTTAACAGGTCTTTCCTTACCAAAACTGATAGTGGTAACTCTGCTTGAACTTATGCCTTGTGTCATCAAATAATCTTTAGCTGCGTTAGCTCTTCGATCTCCGAGTGCTAAGTTATATTCCCTAGTTCCTCTTTCATCAGCATGGCCTTCAATCGCAATTGTAGCTGATCCATTCGCTTTTAACCATTTAGCTTGTTTTTCTAATGTATCTTGAGCTGCTTTAGTAAGTGAATAGCTGTCGTAAGCAAAAAATATTCTATCAGGAACATCAACTGCTAGCATTTCAATAGTGTCTGAACCAACATAAACACCATCTTGTATCTCTATCGCTGCTGTTGATGAAGAAGTTGATGAAGTTGAAGTTGCAGAGTCATTTGGCACAGTTTCACATGCTGCCAAAAACAAAGCAAATAATACAATTACCAAATATCTGGTATAATTCTGAAAGGTTGAAACCATTTTAATAAACTCCCGTAATATTTTCAAAGCCGTTAGTACTCTATTAATTTAACTTACACAAGTCTAGGATAAAGTTATTGCATATGCTTTAAAATATGTCTAATTTCAAGGATAAATTCGACTTATTGTATTAATTTTGACCAAGATGGGTCAGATGCATCAACCGGCGTAATAAGTTTTCTCTCATTAAACCCAGTCAGATCAATAGACCATATAGATGAGGAGTGGCCATCTCCCGCGTTATTTGCTTTTGTTTCACGATAAAATATCAATACCCTTCCATTCGATGACCATGATGGTGCTTCTTGATACCAATTTTCTGTTAGTAGTCTCTCACCACTTCCATCAGTTCTCATGACGCCAATAAAATATTGGCCCTGATAAAACTTTGTAAAAGCAATAAGATCGCCTCTTGGGGACCAAACAGGAGTTGCGTAATTACCTCCTTGTTTTGAAATTCTTTTTTGATTTCGCCCATTGCTGTCCATTACATAAATTTGCTGGGACCCTCCTCTATCAGAATTGAATGTTATTTTCTTACCGTCAGGAGAATAGCTTGGAGATGTATCGATTGCTGGACTGTCAGTTAATCGTTCAACAACACGATTTGTTAAATCCATGACGTACAAGTCAGAGTTGCCCTCTCTCGCTAAGCTCATAATAATTTTTCCTCCATCTGGAGAAAATCTAGGTGCAAAAGTCATACCTGGGAAATCGCCAACAACTTCTTGTATTCCTGTTTGAATATTTAATAAATAAACTCTAGGCAAATTTTTAAAATATGAGAGATATGTAATCTCTTGCCTCACAGGGTTAAATCTTGGTGTTAAGACTAGTTCTTTTCCGCTTGTTAAAAACTTATGGTTAGCTCCATCTTGGTCCATGATTGCTAGTTTTTTTATTCTTTTATTTTTTGGACCCTCTTCAGCAACATAAACTATCCTTGTATCAAAGTAACCTTCCTCACCTGTAAGTCTCTCATATATTTTGTCTGCAATCATGTGACTAATTCTTCTCCAATTATCAATTGTTGTAATAAGAACTAATCCCTCTATTTCTTTTTCCGCAAATGTATCCCATAAACGAAATTCTACTCTTAACCTATCGTCTTCAATGGCAAGTTCACCTGTAAGCAAACCTTGGGCTTTTATTAATCTCCAATCTGCGAATCTAGGTTTTAAATGCATAGCGCGATTATTTTGGATGAATGCCTTATCGTCAATTGATGAAAACAAACCACTTCTTTCAAGGTCATCTGAAATTACAGTTCTAATATTTTCTGTTATTTTCTTGTCTATTATTTCTTGGTTATTGTCATGAAAGAACTCACTGATTGCAAGTGGAAGAGGTTCTCGATTACCTTCAGTAATATCGATTTCAATTATTGCAAATGAAATATTAGTGAATAATATTAAGGGAAATAAATATACCAATAATTTTTTCATATTTAACCTCTTAGTATCTCTCTAGGATCAAAATTCAACTGTAAATTTTTCCAATTATCATAACGCTCAGCTTCTGGTGCCTTTATAGGGTCACATCTTCTTACTGCTCTAAGAGCACTCTCTGCGAGCGTTCTAAAATATTTCTCGCCTGGCTTATTCATCCGTTCATGCTGGACAACTTCTGGTGGTTTTAATAGCGACCCATCTGTATTTAAAAATATTTTAATTTTTACTATCATTGTTTCATCATAGGGAATTCCGAGTGGAATGCTCCAACATTGCATAAATTGTGCTCTGATTGCGTCCTCCTCACTTAAAGTCAGTCGCTTATCGAGACTTGGTGTTGAATCAAGGGCTTCATAATCCTTTTCAACGATATCTTCTGGATTTGTTTGTTTTGTATCTTTTTGCTTATCAATTAACTCAGCTAGTTTGAGAGGATCAAATTTATCTTTCTTTTTTATCTCTGGCTTTCTGACTGGCATATTTTGTATCATTTTTTCTTCAATTTTTTTATTTTCAATTTTCTCTTCTGTGGACGGATCTTTTACTTTTTCATTTGATTTTTCTTCTTTTGGTTTTTGAATTGGTTGATTTATTTTTTGTTCTTCTTTTTTATTTTCTTTTTCTGGTTTTTTATCCTCTTTCTTTTTACTAATCTGAGGTACGTTTGTTTTTTCTGCTATTTCGATCAGTTCAACTTGAATAACAGGTGGCATTTCAAGTTCATCATTATCAAATAAAGGGAGTGAGACTATTGTAAAAAAAAGGATGAACAAGTGAAGAGATACTGATCCTACAACTGAAATTCTCATATTTAAGTCCCATTAATTAATTGCTTACGGGTTTTGTAATTAAAGAAACTTTTGAAAAGCCTGATCCAGATAACTCCCCAAGTACTCTCATTACTTTTCCGTAGTCAATTGCCTCATCTCCTCTGACGTATATCTTTGTATCTAATCTATTATCAGTTATTGCTTTTATTTTAGGAATTAATTCACCCAGTGCTATTTCTGTTTCTTGAATATAGATTGTACCGATTTCATTGATTGTTACTTCCATTGGCTCATCATCAGATTGCAGAGAGTCAGCATTGCTTTCAGGAAGATCTACTTGTACGCCAACTGTTAATAATGGAGCAGTAACCATAAAAATTATAAGCAGAACCAACATTACGTCAACAAAAGGTGTAACATTTATATCGCTAAAGGGTTTTGAACGAGTATTTCTAATCACTTAATAAATTTCATGTTTATTTTGCACTAAGTCCTCTTGAGAAAATGACATTAAAGTGCTCTTTAAATCGATACATTCGGGCATTCTCGTCATTCACTTGGCTTGTGAAAATATTATAGGCTATTACAGCTGGTATGGCTGCCAGAAGTCCTAGAGCTGTAGCAAAGAGAGCTTCAGCAATTCCTGGTGCCACTACTGCTAAGGATGTATTTCTTGATATTGCAATTGACTGAAAAGAATTCATTATCCCCCAAACCGTCCCAAATAAACCGATAAAAGGTGTTGTTGCACCGATAGTTGCGAGATAGCTAAAGTATAGTGAGAGCTTTTCATTTTGATAATCAATTGCGGCTTCCATAATTCGATTAATTCTATCAGTAATGCTGTCGATATTTTTTTTAGTATCTTTATTAGATTTTTCAATTTCATCTACTGCCTCAAGAAAAACATACTTTATAGGACTCTCTGAAAGATGGTGGGTGGTTGATGCAATTTCTTTGATGGAACGTCCTGACCAAAATTCTTCTTCAAACTGTTTGCTGATTTTTTTTAGAGACCTAAAAAGTCGTATTTTGTGAATAATTATTGTCCATGAGAATATTGATGCAGCAAATAATATTAGAATTACTAATTTCACTACTAAGTCAGCCCTAAAGAATAGAGACATTAAGGTGAACTCATCGTTTATTTGACTTGTACTAATCAGAGCTTCGTTTTCCATAATATTATTTTAAAACTAAAAATTGTCTTAAATAGGGCATCATGTGTCAGTCTTCTTGCTTTCAAGTAAGATTTTATATAGCTCCATAAAGTCATCTAACCTTAAAACGCACAATGAATTACCAGTTGTTTCCCTATTTCTTCTTGTAATTACCACGGGAAATGAATCTGAATTAGATGTTTCAATATTTTCTTCTACTTGCTTAATTGACTCATGGATTTTAAATTTTTCAGTTCTCTTTGCCTCGACGTAAATATGGGGAGTATTTTTTAAATCACTTCCACCTGACGATTTTATTGCCCCACCACCAGACAGAGGCATCCGCTGCACAAGATCATCTCCACCAAAAACTTTTTCATTAAAATATTTGGCTAACTCTCTTTCATATCCATCACCTTTTCTTTTTGGAGAGCTGCCTGACATAAAAACGAATCAAAATTATCAATTCATTAAAGACTAATTAATATATTTAGATTTTAAAAGTTAATTAATTAAGCGATTCTGCTTAATTCTTCATCACTTGCCTCAAAATTTGAGAAGATCTGCTGAACATCTTCATCACTATCAAGCTCGTTTATTAAATTTATAAGTGATTTTAACTTATCGCCATCAACTTTTACTAATACATCTGGTCTCCATTGAAAACCAGATGAAACTGGCTCACCATATTTAGCAGCTAATAAATCGTAAAACTTTGACATTGTATCGGGCAAGCACACCGCTTCATATTCATCCTCTTCTACGAAACAATCTTCTGCACCATTTTCAATTGAAAAGTTAAAAAACTCATCCTCAGTTGCAACATCCTTATTAAATTTCAAAAAACCATAATGTTTAAATGCGTGTGAAACTGAACCTGTTTCACCTAATGACCCGCCAAACTTTTGAAATGATGATCTTACATTAGATGCCGTTCTATTTCTATTGTCAGTGAGTGCCTCAACTATTATAGATGTACCTGCAGGACCAAATCCTTCATATCTCATCTGGTCATAATTAACAGTATCTTTATCCAAAGACTTTTTAATAGCACGATCAATATTCTCTTTTGGAAAACTCGATGCCTTTGCAAGTTGAATTGCTGATCTTAATCTGGCGTTTTGATCCGGATCTGGGGAGCCTAACTTTGCTGCAACAGTTATTTCTTTAGATAACTTTGAAAATAGTCCTGCTCTTTTTTTGTCTTGCGCACCTTTTCGGTATTGAATATTTTTAAACTTAGAGTGTCCCGCCATCTAAATTCCTATTTTTCCACCAATACGAATTGATTGAATATTTTTAGCAAGAAAATTATTATCCTGTGATTCTATGATTACGCCGCATAATGTGCCTATTCCATCGGCAGGAGGCACTCGTTTCCTTTCAGTGTCTTGTGTTGCAAATTTTCTGACAAATTCTTGTTTTTTAGTTCCAATAACGGAGTCATAATCACCACACATACCTGCATCTGTTTGATAGGCTGTTCCATGCTCCATGATGTTGGCATCAGCTGTTGGAACGTGAGTATGCGTACCTACTACTGCGGTTACGCGTCCATCAAGATGATGACCCATAGCCATCTTTTCACTCGATGCTTCAGCATGAAAATCCACAAAAATGAATGATAAATCATTTACGTCAATTTTTTGCAATACCTCCTCAATTTTAAAAAAAGCATTATCACAGGAGCGCATAAATAAGTTGCCCATTATATTAATAACTGCAATTTTTTCCTTATTGGCCAGTTCATAAATATTAAATCCTAGTCCAGGCGATCCCTCTGCAAAATTGTACGGTTTTAAGAGATTTTGATCCTTATCGATGTAACTAGTTATCTCTTTTTGATCCCATAAATGATTTCCCGTGGTAATGACATTTACACCATACGAATACAACTCATTACATATATTTTCTGTAATACCAAAGCCGCCTGCAGCGTTTTCACCATTTGCTATTACAAAATCAATATTGTGATCTTTAATCGCTTGCGGGAGATGATCTCTTAATGAATGCCTGCCGGATCTTCCCATTACATCCCCTAGAAATAAAATTTTCATATTGCCTTATATAAATAACTTTCTGTTAAAATCCAATCAAGTTTTTGATCATGACTTTCGATGGGAATTTGATTAGCTTTTTGAAAAGAAAATCCCAGTCCCACTTTAATAATATCTTTTTCTTCTTGGGAAGAAAAAAATTTATCATAAAAACCTCCTCCATATCCTAATCTAAAACCACTTTCATTAAATGCTAGTAAAGGCACTAAAACTAGTTTTGGAAAAATAATTTCATTCGTTACTTCGGGTTCTAAAATATTATATTTATTTTTAATTAATTTAGTCCCAGTACTAAATTTAAAAAAATTTATTTCTTTCGATTGAGAATTAATTTTCGGCAAGCAAATATTAATATTTTTTTCAATCAGGTATTTATTTAAAGAATTAGTGCTTAATTCAAAATTATAATCAACATATGAACCTACATAATCACTATTAATATTATTTAATAGTGGACGCAAATGAACATGAGACATATTTTTTTTTTCATAGTCTCCTGATAGTTGTTTTCTTCTATTGATTAGAAATTTGCGTATTATTTTTTTTTCTAGATGACGCTCTGAATTAATCATTAATGTAAATGATTA
Organism: uncultured Pelagibacteraceae bacterium; assembly: GCA_902518415.1. Classification (GTDB taxonomy): domain Bacteria; phylum Pseudomonadota; class Alphaproteobacteria; order Pelagibacterales; family AG-422-B15; genus CACNXQ01. Next base: position 43,205 of record CABYGA010000003.1, read on the forward strand.
CAAAAATTTTTTTAACTTGCTTGTGAAAGCTTAGATAGTAAGTCTGTTAATTTTTCGTTATTGGACTCAATATATTTTTGACTTTCCATTTGTTGCTGATCTAATATTCTTTCTTTAGAACTAATGCTTGTTTGAAGCTCTTCAATCTTGATCAAATTTGAACTTAATTTTTGATTAAGATCATGTATCTCATCAGCAATTAATAATGAAGCCATTACCATTAGCCTAGTTTCGCCAATTTTTCCAAATCTCTTGGTCAATTCTCGGACTTTGAAGTCAATTCGAGAACTTAGTTGCTTTAAGTGATTTTCCTCACCTGGATCGCAAACTATCGCATAATCTTGATCATTAATATTTACAACTATCTCAGGCATCAACTATGAATCCAATATGTCTTTAATTGTATAAATATTTTCATCAAGCTGTGATGAAATATTTCCAGCGATATTTTTAAGCTCTAGAAAATCAGATTTTAGGATTTTAATTTCATTTTCAAGGTGATTATTTTCGCTGAGAAGCTTTGCATTTTCATTTTCCAGAGATGAAACTTTTTTTGCTTCTTGCGACAATTTTTCAATTTCTTTACCAAGATTAGTAATAGTATTACTGAATTGATCTTTAGTATCTTGATATGTTGACATGTCGCACCCTTAATCTTTAGAGGGAGTTTAACTGTCTTTTTTATTCCCAGTCAACTTATAAAATCATAAAAAAAAATAAATTTTCTTTGTGAATAAGATATTATAATTTAAGACTCTTTCTACTTTATTGCTTATATTAGGCTCATTATTGGTATTAAAAATAAATGTCTCGAAACTTAAATTCCTCATCTCTTTCTCACGAAAATATGGCAAATGCCATAAGATTTTTATCGATTGATGCAGTTGAGAAGGCTAAGAGCGGACACCCTGGATTACCAATGGGTATGGCTGATGTTGCCACTGTTCTTTTCACTAAATTTCTAAAGTTTAATTCTACTGCCCCCAAATGGCATGATAGAGATAGGTTTGTTTTGTCTGCTGGTCATGGCTCGATGCTTTTGTATTCTCTTCTGTATCTCACCGGTTACCGTGATATGACCATAAAGGATATCAAAAAATTTAGACAACTTGATAGTAAATGTGCGGGTCATCCAGAATATGGGCATGCTCAAGGTATTGAAACAACTACTGGTCCTCTAGGACAAGGAATAGGAAATGCCGTTGGTATGGCGTTAGCTGAAAAAATATTGAGTGGCCAATTTGGACAGAAGATTATTGATCATTATACATACGTTATTGCCAGTGATGGTGACTTGATGGAAGGTATATCTCATGAGGTTGCATCGTTTGCAGGTCATTTGAAGTTAAATAAGCTAATTGTTTTTTTTGATGATAATGGAATTTCAATTGATGGACCTGTTAAACTCTCAAATACTGAAAATACAATTGACCGCTTTAAGGCCTATGGATGGAACGCAATAAAAATTAACGGTCACAATAAAGATGAAATTATAAAAGCGATTTCAAAAGCTAAAAAATCAAAAAAACCAACTATAATTTCTTGTAAAACAAAAATTGGTTTCGGCTCACCAAACAAGCAAGGTAAATCTTCCTCTCATGGCAGTCCACTTGGAGAAGAAGAAGTCAGCTTAACTAGATCCAAACTAAAATGGCCCCACAAGCCTTTTTCGGTTCCAACAGATATATTAAATGAATGGAAAAAGTCTGGAAAGAGATCAGCTGATGTATATAAGAAATGGAAAATAGATTTTGAAAAACTCTCCAAAAAGAAAAGAGATGAATTTGAAAGAAGAATTAGCGGAAATATTCCAAAGAAAGTTAGCAAGCTTTTAAGCAAATTTAAAAAAGACTCAATTAAGAAACCAATTGATATAGCAACTCGGCAAGCCTCTGAGATGGTGATTAACCAAATTGCACCCATCATGCCAGAATTAGTTGGTGGATCTGCAGATCTTACTGGTTCAAACAATACTAAAGGGAACAAAGTGGATGTTATTAATTCAAAAAATTACCGAGGTAATTATATCTATTATGGAATAAGAGAGCATGGAATGGCAGCCATAATGAATGGCTTATCATTACATAAAGGTATTATACCATTTGGAGGAACATTCTTAATATTTTTAGATTACTGCAAGCCTTCTCTTAGACTTGCAGCTCTTATGAAGCAGAGGGCCATTTATATTTTAACACACGACTCAATTGGCTTGGGTGAAGATGGCCCTACTCATCAACCAATTGAACAGCTGGCATCCCTAAGGGCAACACCAAATGTAAAAGTATTCCGGCCTGCTGATATTATTGAGACAGCTGAAGCATGGGAATTGGCTTTATCAAATCAAAAAGGTCCATCTGTTATTGCCCTAACTAGACAGAAGCTCCCTATGCTAAGAAGGAAATATTACACAAAAAATATTAGTTCTCAGGGCGCATATGAAATTAAAAGCAACTCTAAAAATCCAGATATTTCAATCTATGCCTCAGGTTCTGAGGTTGAAATTGGGATCCAGCTAATGGGTCTACTAGAAAAAAAGAAAAAGAATGTAAGAGTGATTTCAGTGCCGTGCATGGAGCTATTTAAAATTCAAAATAAGCCATATCAAAAAAAGATTAGAGGAAATTCGAAGTTAAATATATCAATTGAAGCAGGCTCAAGTTTTGGATGGAGTGAGATCTGTGGAGGAAATACTGTGAATATATGCATGAAAGATTTTGGAGCCAGCGCTCCTTATCAAAAACTTTATGATTACTATGGCTTCACAGCAAAAAAAATATTAAAGCAAGTAATTAAAAAAATATAGGAGTTATCAAAATGGCAGTAAATGTTGCAATTAGTGGGTTTGGAAGGATTGGTAGATTAGTTCTCAGATCAATTATCGAGAGTAAACGTAAGGATATTAATGTTGTTGCAATAAATGACTTAGCACCTGTTGATACAAACGCATTCTTACTAGCGAATGATACAGTGCACGGACCTTTAAACGAAAAAATTTCTGTAAAGAAAAACAAAATGACCATTGGAAGGAAAACTATTTCAGTACTTAATGAAAGAGATCCACAAAAACTTCCATGGAAAAAAATGAAAATTGACGTAGCTCTTGAATGTACTGGTTTATTTACCTCGAAAGAAAAAGCATCTATGCATATCAAAGCTGGAGCAAAAAAAGTTCTTGTCTCTGCCCCCTGCTCTGAGGCTGATAAAACAATAGTATATGGGGTAAACGAACAAGAAATAACTCGCAATGATCTAGTTGTTTCGAATGCATCTTGTACTACGAACTGTTTGGCACCAGTAGTTAAAGTTCTTCACGAAAAATTTGGAATTGTTCATGGATATATGACTACCATTCATGCATTTACAGGTGACCAAAGTGTTTTGGATACATTTCATCCTGATTTAAGAAGAGCTAGAGCTGCGTCAATGTCAATGATACCTACATCAACAGGTGCTGCCAAAGCGGTTGGGTTAGTAATGCCAGAATTATCAGGAAAACTAGATGGAACAGCAATTAGAGTACCAACTCCCAATGTATCACTTATCGATTTTAAATTTGTATCAAAAAAAACAATGAAAGTTGATAGCGTAAATAAAGCCATGACTGCTGCGTCACGATCCAATAAGTTGAAAGGCATACTTAATGTTAATTCAGAGCCACTTGTTTCATCGGATTTTAATCATAATCCTGCTTCATCAAATTTTGACCTAACTCAAACACAAGTCATTGAAGGAAAGTTTGGAAGAGTTTTAAGTTGGTATGATAATGAGTGGGGTTTCTCAAATAGAATGTGTGATACTGCAGTAGCAATGAAAAGATCAAAATAGTAATGCTGGATGTCTCTAATCTAAAAAAGATTACTGAGAAAAATAAAACTATATTAATAAGATTTGACCTTAACGTTCCACTTAATTCTATTGACGACTATATAAGTGATAGAATAATCAGAATAAAAAAACCTATTTTAAATCTGTTGAATGGAAATAATAAAGTCATTATTTTATCTCACTTGGGTAGGCCTAAAGGAAAAATAAGGGATGAACTATCATTGCAACAAGTAGTTCCTCAGCTAGAAAGAGTTCTTGAAAAAAAAATAAATTTCTTACCAGATTGCATTGGAAAAGAAATAAAAGACAAAATTAATTCGCTTGAAAATGGAACAATTATTTTATTAGAAAACTGCAGATTCTATAAAGAAGAGGAAGAGAATGATCATGACTTTGCAAAACAGTTATCTGAGTTAGCTGATCTTTATATAAATGATGCATTTGCCTGTTCGCATCGCGCACATGCATCAATTGACGCAATATCTAATTTCATGCCTTCATATTGTGGCGATCTACTCGAAGAAGAAATAATTAATCTGCAAGAAGTTATTCATGATCCTCTTGGTCCCGCTCTGACAATAATAGGAGGATCTAAAATTTCTACAAAAATTGCTGTTCTTAAAAATTTATCAAAAAAAATGGATACCATTGTTATAGCTGGTGGTATGGCAAACAACTTTTTGAGATATCACGGGTACAATATTCAAAGCTCATTGAATGAAGAAAATGTTGACCACTTAATTGAAGAAATAATAAATTTTTCAGCAAAAAATAATTGTAGGTTAGTTTTACCAGTTGATGTAGTTACAGCAAATAAAATTTCAGACAAAGCAGACGTCAAAGAATGTGATATTGATAACATCGAAGAACAAAATATGATTCTCGATGTAGGCAAAAATACAGTGGAATTAATAAAACAAGAAATTAGTAAATCTAAAACAGTATTCTGGAATGGTCCTCTTGGAGTGTTTGAAACTTCTCCTTTTGATAAGGGCACTGTAGAAATTGCAAATTTCATTGGCAATCTTACTGAAAATAATAAAATTAGGTCATTTGCTGGCGGAGGTGATACAATTTCTGCACTAGACCTAGCCCGTGTAAAAGACAAATTTTCTTACGTTTCTACTGGCGGTGGTGCATTACTTGAGCTAATAGAAGGTAAGAAATTACCAGGTCTAGTCGCATTAGGAATTTTATAATAGGAGATGAAAATGATACCAAAAACCTTAGAAGAGATCGCAAGCTATATTGTAAAAGACGGTAAAGGAATACTTGCAGCTGATGAAAGCACTGGAACAATCGAAAAAAGATTTAAGTCCATTGACGTTGAGTCAACTGAAGATAATAGAAGAAAATATAGAGAAATGCTTTTTAGATCTCCTGCTATGGCAAAGGCTATTGGTGGGGTAATTCTATTTGATGAGACTCTGAGACAAAAGGCACAAGATGGATCATATTTAAGAGACGTAATTTTAAACCATGGGTCACTTCCTGGAATTAAAGTAGACCAAGGAGTAAAAGAGCTGGAAGATAATTCTAATGAAAAAATCACAACTGGATTAGATGGCCTAAATGAACGTTGTAGAGAATATGACGCATTGGGTGCTAAATTTACTAAATGGAGAGCGGTAATCAATATTAGCGATGGCATCCCCTCTACAAAATGTATCAATGAAAATATGTTAGCTTTATCCAAGTACGCCCTTATAGCTCAAGAAAATAATTTGGTACCAATAGTAGAGCCTGAAGTCATTATGGATGGCCCGCATACAATAGATCAATGCTATGACGTTACTAAGAATGCATTATCTGTACTTTTTGAAATGCTTGATAAAAAAAATATAAATATTAGGGGCACCCTGTTAAAACCTAATATGGTAGTTTCAGGAACAGAAAATAGTCATCAAGCAAATTATAAGGAAGTTGCAGAAAAAACTCTTGATTGCCTAAATTCGTCTGTGCCTGATGAATTGCCAGGTATTGTTTTTCTATCGGGTGGTCAATCTGATATTGATGCAACGGCACATTTAGATGAGATGAATAAAATTGGTGGGTTTAAATGGAAACTAAGCTTCTCTTATGGAAGAGCGTTGCAGCAAGCAGCATTGAAAGCTTGGTCAGGTAATGACAATAATCTAGAGCATGCACAAAAAGCATTTGGCCATCGCGCAATCATGAATATGAAAGCTTCTTTAGGTGAATGGAGCGAGTCACTTGAGGCTTAATTGAATGAAAATTAATGGAAATTCTGTAAAACCTGGCATGATTTTAGAGCATAAGGGTGAGTTGTGGACTGTTGCCAAATCACAATCTGTAAAACCTGGCAAGGGTGGAGCATTCAACCAAGTTGAAATGAAAAATATTAAAACTGGATCAAAACTTAATGAGAGGTTCAGAGCCTCTGAGGAAGTGGAGCGTGTACGGGTAGATGAAGAAAAGTACCAATATTTATATAAACAAGATGATAAACTAGTTTTTATGAATACGGACTCATACGAACAAATTGAACTGGACTCGGAAATTGCTGGAGATCGAATGGTCTTAATGAGTGAAAATGATGAAGTTATAATTGAAATGTACAATGACAAAGCTATAGGAATACAACTTCCAAAAACACTCTCTTTTATTGTTGATGAAACGGAGGCGGTTGTTAAGGGTCAAACAGCTGCATCTTCAAATAAACCTGCGATATTAGAGAATGGCATAAGAGTAATGGTGCCACCATTTATTGAACAAGGTGAGAAAATTGAAATCAATACTGAGGACTTAACCTATTCTAAAAGAGTTGACTAATGAGTTACTCAAATCCTTATATAAATGCAATATTCCTTGCTTCTCGAAAAGTCAGTAAAAATCTCATAAGAGACTTTGGAGAAGTTGAAAAATTACAGGTATCTTTAAAAGGAGTTTCTGATTTTGTTTCTTTAGCAGATACCCGAGCAGAGAAGCAAATAATAAAAGAACTTACTTATTCTTATCCTAAAGTAAATATACTTGCTGAAGAAAATGGAACTATAAATAACTCAGACGATAATATGAGATGGATAATCGATCCTCTTGATGGTACGAGTAATTTTGTTTTTAGTATCCCCCATTTTGCGATTTCAATTGCTCTAGAAAAAGACAATGAAATTATTGTAGGTGGAGTTTATCAGCCGCTGACAGATGAATTTTTTTGGGCTGTAAAAGGCAGAGGTGCTTTTTGCAACAACCTAAGACTAAGAGTTTCATCAAGGGAGAACTTAGAAGACTGCATGATTGGAACAGGCATTCCTCACAGAGGAATGAAAGGACATGAAGAGTACCTGCCTGGACTCAAAACAGTAATGGAAAATGTATGTGGCGTTAGAAGATTGGGTGCTGCATCTTTGGATCTAGCATATGTTGCTGCTGGCAAGTATGACGGTTATTGGGAAAAAAACTTAAAGCTAGTTGATATCGCTGCAGGATCATTAATTGTAAAAGAGGCAGGCGGAAAAGTAACTGACTTTGAAGGAAGAGAGGAATATCTAAATTCAGGAAGAATTCTTGCAACTAACTTTAGAATTCATGACCAACTTCAAAAAATAATTTAATTATATCTTAATACCAAATCTATTTAAAAATTTCTTTTCAAATTTCCAAAAATATTGGAATTGTCCAAAAGGAAGGGCAACTAATAACAATAATATTTGATATATAAAAAATAAAAGTATAATTCTAATTGGCCAAAATATAATTGGATTAAAGTTTTCCTCTTTCAAGCCGATGAGTTCAAAAAATTCGACTGTTACATAGAGTGATAAAGATCCTGTGATTGCAAATACTATAATTATCAATATAAACTGCCAAAAACTCATGATATTGAGCCTTTTCATCATTGCATTAAGTATTGTCATAGAAATTCACTAAATAAATATTGATCAGAATTATTATATAGGTTAATTAACCTCAAAATTAACTAAATTAAATGAAAAAAGATAAACATCCAAATTATCATACAATTAACGTTGTAATGACGGATGGTACTAAGTTTGAAACGAAGTCTACATGGGGAAAAGAAGGAGATACAATGTCTCTTGATATAGATCCTTTATCGCATCCTGCATGGACCGGTGGGCAGCAAAAAATTCAAGATAAAGGTCAAGTAAGCAGATTTAAGAAGAGATTTAGCAATCTTAAAACTTAAACTTCGAACCTTGAAATAAAGATAATCATAACAATATGTATTTCGCTGATGGCAATAATGCATCAGCAAAAATTGCCTAGCTTAATTTAAGTAGGCTAAAACCTTTAATCGCTTAAGGAGGATTAAACTATGACTACATTTGACTTATCGCCATTACTGCGCTCAAGCGTAGGTTTTGACGCATTTGACAATATTTTTGACTCTGTCTTTAATATGAATGAGACTGGAAGTGCTTACCCGCCTTACAATATTGTGAAATCAGGTAATAATTATACTATAACACTTGCAGTCGCTGGTTTTTCAATGTCTGACTTAGATATTTCTGTTCAAGAAAATGAGCTAATAATCAGTGGCAAGACCAATGATTCTGAAAATAATGTTGAGTTCTTGCATAAAGGTATTGCTGGGAGAAGCTTTGAAAGAAAATTTCGACTAGCTGATACTATCAAAGTATCTGATGCAAACTATGAGAATGGCTTATTGCACGTATTTCTTGAAAGGGAAATTCCAGAACATCAAAAACCAAGAAAAATAGAAATTAATAATAAAATTAATTAATATTAATAAGGAGCTGCTAATAATATTTAGCAGCTCATCTATATTTTTATGAAAGCAATTACTTTTGACAAATTTGGAGGCCCAGAAGTCCTATATGTATCTGACAACATAGAGACACCAATTGTTAGTGATGAAGAAGTATTAATCAAAGTTCATGCAGCAGGGATAAATAGGCCTGATATATTGCAACGCATGGGACAATATCCACCTCCTAAAGGTGCTTCGGAGATACTTGGACTAGAGGTTTCAGGAAGTATAGTAGATTGTGGTAAAGGTATTGATAAAGAATTTCTAAACAAAAATGTTTGTGCTCTAGTAACAGGTGGTGGATATGCGGAATATGTGAAATGCCATAAATCAACAATACTACCTGTTCCCAAAGGAATTTCGCTTAGTGATGCTTGCACTATTCCTGAAACTTTTTTTACAGTATGGACAAATTTATTTGACCTTGCGAAACTTAAAAGGAATGAAACACTACTTATTCACGGTGGTGCTAGCGGTATTGGGTTAACGGCTGTTTCAATGGCAATGGCCTTTGGAGTGAAATGCATTGTTACGGTAGGATCTGATGAAAAAGAAAAGTATTTAAATTCTCTAAATATAGAACGAGTAATTAATTATAAGACTGATGATTTTGAAAAAATAATTCTCAAAGAGTATGAAGGTATTGATGTAATTCTGGATATAGTAGGAGGGAATTACTTCCAAAAAAATCTAAATGTAATGAATCGTTTTGGAAGACTAATTAATATTGCTTATCTTCAGGGCTCAAAGATTGAAGCTAATCTTCTTCCAATTATGCTAAAGAGATTAGTTATTTCGGGTTCTACTTTAAGAACAAGGTCAAATAAAGAAAAGGCTGAAATAGCTGAAAATCTTAAAAAGAATATTTGGCCCTTGATAGAAAATAACAATATTAAACTTCATATTGACAAAAATTTTAATATCAGTGATGTCTCAAAAGCTCACCAATACATGGAAAATAATAAAAATATAGGCAAATTACTGCTAAATTTTGAGTAAAGCTTTGAAAAAATGATAAACTAACATATAAGGATTTTTTTAATTACAGATTATGAAAAAAATAAAATTACCACTTATGCCAAAAGCTACTGCAATTTGGCTTGTAGATAACACTTCCCTCTCTTTTAGACAGATTGGAGATTTCTGTGGCATGCACGAACTAGAAATCAAAGGTATAGCTGACGGCGAAGTAGGTGCAGGAATTAAAGGATTAAATCCAATTACTAGTGGTCAATTAACTAAAGAAGAAATTGATAGATGTGTTACATCTGAAGAAGAAGATCTTCAAATCATTGAAAATGAAATTTCTGAGAAAACAGAACAATCAAAGAAAAAAAAGAAATATACACCCCTATCTAAAAGACAAGATCGACCAGATGCTGTCTATTGGTTGATTAGAAATCACCCTGAATTAAAAGACTCTCAGGTAGCTCGTTTAGTAGGAAGTACAAAAAATACTATAGACGGAATAAGAAAGAGAACTCATTGGAATATGGCAAACATCAGACCTCAAGACCCAATCGGTCTTGGTCTTTGTAGGCAAATAGAATTAGATGAAGCTCTTGAAAAAGCTGAGCGCTCAATCAAGCGCGCTGAAAAGAAAAAAGCAAAAGAAGAAAAGCTTAAATTAGAGGAAATGAATATTCAAAATGAAGAAAATCTATCCTCTACAAATACAACTATAGACGAATAAGTTTTATTGATGAGAAGTTTGCCACTCGTTAGCATAATAATGGGAAGCCAATCTGATTGGCCAACAATGAAGCATGCATCAAAAATTCTAACTACTTTTAAAATTAAACATGAAGTAAAAATTATTTCTGCCCATCGCACTCCCAAAAGATTATTCACGTACGCGGAGGAGGCAGACAGAAGAGGCATAAAAGTAATAATTGCAGGGGCTGGGGGAGCTGCTCATCTTCCTGGCATGACTGCATCAATAAGTAATTTACCTGTGCTGGGTGTTCCAGTTGAATCTAAAAGGTTAAAAGGATTGGATAGCTTATTATCAATAGCTCAAATGCCTGCAGGAGTTCCTGTGGGATCACTAGCTGTAGGAGAGTCTGGAGCAAAGAATGCTGCCTTATTAGCAATTTCAATATTAAGTGGCGAAGATAAAATTCTTAAAAACAAATATAAGAGTTGGCGTTTAAAGCAAACCCGGTCAGTAAATATCAAACCTAAAAAATGAGTTTAAAAATTTCCACCGTTGGCATCATTGGTGGTGGACAGCTGGGCATGTTCTTAGCTCATTCATGTAATAAGTTAGGACTTAAAGTAATCGTTTACTCAGACAGCAAAAGAGTTCCCGCAGAAAAATATGCTGACAAGATGTTCTACGGTTCCTTTGAGGATGTTGAAAGTTTAAAAATTTTTAGTAGTGAAGTAGATCTTATAACCTACGAATTTGAAAATGTATCAACTAAAGCTCTTAAAAAATTAAAGAGAAAGAAAATATATCCACCTATTTCTGCACTGGCTATTAGTCAGGATAGAAAAAAAGAGAAACAATTCTTCTCAAAAAATAAAATTAACCACGCAGGAATTGGTCTTCTAAATAATAAGAATAGTTTGAAAAATCTAAAAACTTCAATTCAATATCCTGTAATATTAAAAACAACCAGATTTGGCTACGATGGCAAAGGACAAACCTTGGTAAAAAACACGAAAAATTTAGAAAAACAATGGAAAGAGAATGGCTATCAGGATTGTATTATAGAAAAGAAGATTAATCTTAAAAAAGAAGTTTCAGTTATATGCGCCAGAGACACGAAACGAAATTTTTATTTTTATCCAACATTCGCCAATGTACACAAAAACCATATTCTTTTTGAAACCAAATCGCCTAGCAGTATAGATGAGGAAATTGAAGGTAAATTATTAAAAATATCAAAAAAAATTATTACAAAGCTTAATTATATTGGATTATTAACGATTGAATTTTTCATTGATAAAGAAAATAATATTTTTGTTAACGAAATTGCTCCAAGGGTTCATAATTCTGGGCATATAACCCTTGATAATGCAAATATAAGTCAGTTTGATTTGCACATAAAAGCCATTACAGGAAAAAAAATTCTTAAACCCAAAATACTTAAAAAAGGACTTATGAGAAATCTCATAGGTAATGAAGTAAAAAGAGTAAACAGAATAAAATCTATGAGGAAGTATAAAGGCTTCAAAAAAAATATTAAATATGAATATGGCAAAAAAATCATAAAAGGTGGCCGAAAAATGGGTCACATTAATTTTATCTCATAATTGAATATAATTTTATTTGGCTAGACAAAGGAATTCCAAGATGGTAAAAACGCCCAAATTTGAAACGCTCTTAAGGAGGGCAGTACAATAGTTGAAGTAAGTGTAAAAGATAACAATGTTGAAGGAGCTTTACGTATCCTCAAGAAAAAAATGCAAAGAGAAGGTATTTTTAAAGAAATGAAAATGAGAACTTACTTCGAAAAGCCTAGTCAGAAAAAATTAAGAGAAAAAGCAGAAAACATCCGTCGTTCTCGAAAAATGGCTAGAAGAAAATTATACAGCTAAGACTAGCTATAAGGCCTTAACAATACCCTCAACCATTTTTTTAGCATCGGAGAAAAGCATCATTGTATTGTCTCTGTAAAACAATTCATTATCTACTCCTGCATAACCTAAGCCTCTACCCCTCTTAACAAATAAAACTGTATTTGCATTTTCTACATCAAGTATTGGCATGCCATAAATTGGTGAGGCTGGGTCAGTTTTAGCTATAGGATTAGTTACATCATTTGCTCCAATTACAAAAGCTACATCTGCTTGAGAAAATTCTGAATTAATATCTTCCAATTCAAAAACATCATCATATGGAACATTAGCCTCTGCTAACAAAACATTCATATGGCCAGGCATTCTCCCTGCAACTGGGTGAATTGCAAAAGTTACTTTAACCCCATTTTTTTTTAGGGCATCAGTCATCTCTTTTAGTACGTGCTGAGCTTGAGCTACTGCCATTCCATAACCCGGCACAATAATCACAGATCCTGCATTTTTCATTATAAATGCTGCGTCATCAAAGCCGCCTTCTTTTACCGGTCGTTGCTCTACATCTTTATTTACTGCAATATCATCACCCCCAAAACCACCTAATATTACACTTATGAATGATCTATTCATTGCGGCACACATTATATAAGAAAGTATTGCGCCAGATGATCCAACTAGTGCACCAGTAATTATTAGTGCAGTATTCCCAAGCGTAAACCCAATACCTGCTGCAGCCCATCCTGAATAAGAATTAAGCATAGATACAACCACAGGCATATCTGCTCCGCCAATTGGAATAATAATTAAGAAACCAATTAAAAATGAAAGTGCTATTATTGTTAAATATATCTTTTGGTCTTGATTGAAGCAAAAATATACAATGCCAGCAATGATTATTATCCCAATAAGTAAATTGAGCATATGTTGGCCTTTAAATACTATTGGGGAACCAGACATTATTCCCTGAAGTTTACCAAAAGCAATAACAGAGCCAGAAAAAGTGATTGCACCTATCACAGCTCCCAAAGACATTTCAACTAAACTTAGAGTTTTTATATTTCCCAAAGTCCCAATTTTAAATGCCTCAGGTGCATAAAATGCAGCTAGCGCAACAAATACAGCAGCTAAACCAACAAGGCTGTGGAAGCCTGCAACTAATTGTGGCATGTCTGTCATAGCAATTCTTTTAGCAATAATTGCCCCTATTATTCCGCCAATAGCAATTGCTACTATAACAAATACGATCGTTCGAATATCTGAAGTAAAAAAATTAACCGAGAATAAAGTTGCTAAAATAGCAATTATCATTCCTAAGATACCAAAAATATTTCCTCTTCTGGAACTTTCTGGAGATGAGAGCCCTCTTAAAGCAATAATAAAAAATACACCAGATACAACATATGCAATGGCAACTAGATTTGTTAGCATCTATTCTTTATCCTCTTTTTTTGGCTTTTTTTTATACATTGCAAGCATTCTCTGCGTTACTAGAAACCCACCGAATATATTCACAGCAGCTAAAAGTACAGCAAGGAAACCAAAGCCTTTGGATAGGTTCCCTAAAAGTGATAAATCACTGCTGAGAACTAGAGCAAATAATCCACCAACAATAATAACTGATGATATTGCATTAGTGACTGCCATCAATGGTGTATGTAAAGCAGGAGTAACACTCCATACAACGTAGTATCCAATAAATATCGATAAAACAAATATTGTTAATCTAAAAATATTTGGATCAACCAATTCCATTATTTAAACTCCTCATTAGTAATTTCTTTATTTTTGGTCACAAGTATACCTTTTACAATCTCATCTTCCCAATCAATACTTAATTCTTTTGTCTCACTATCAATCAATAAATCCAAAAAATTTAAAATATTTTTAGAGAAAAGGGATGATGCATCTTGAGAAATAGTTGATGTAATGTCTTTTGTACCCACTACTGTTACTCCATTTACGTTATTTGTTTCGCCTGCAGTTGAGCATTCACAATTACCTCCACTTTCAGCTGCCAAATCAATGATAATTGATCCTGGCTTCATAGAATTCACTTGCTCTTTTGAAATTAATAATGGAGCTTTTTTTCCTGGTATCAAAGCTGTACATATAGCAATATCTTGAGATGCCAGAGTTGCAGAGATTAAATTTGCCTGCTTTAACTTAAATTCTTCACTCATCTCTTTTGCATATCCTCCAGATGTCTCAGCATCTTGAGATTCATCATCTTCAACCATCACAAATTTACCGCCTAAGCTTTCAACCTGCTCTTTTGCTGCCATTCTGACGTCAGTTGCCGATACAATTGCACCTAATCTTTTTGCAGTTGCAATGGCTTGCAGTCCTGCAACACCAGCTCCAAATACCATGACCTTGGCAGGAGCTATTGTTCCTGCTGCTGTCATCATCATGGGCATTGCTTTATTAAAAAGATAAGTAGCATCAACAACAGCTTTATATCCTGCCAAATTTGATTGTGATGACAAAATATCCATAGATTGTGCTCTTGTTATCCTGGGCATTAATTCCATTGCAAATGATGTTATACCCTTAACTTTTAATTTATTTAGTGTTTCACTATTATTATATGGGTCGAGCGATGCAATTAATATTGATCCTTCATTCATTAGCTCTATTTCTTCGTCATTCGGTTTGTTGATTTTGAGTATCAGATTAGATTTACTAATATCAGCAATCTCATTAGATATTGTTGCTCCACTTTTAATATAATCTTCATTGGAGAAATTTGAGTTTAATCCAGCATCGTCTTGTATGACTACATTAAGACCCCAGTCCGTCATCTTCTTTACTGTATCTGGAGAAGCTGCCACTCTAGAGTCAGAATTACTTTCTTTAGGAATATAAACTTGCATAATGAATAGAATTTATAATAAGAAAATTGCCATGAATACCAGGACTAAGACCACTCCCACTGATCCCCAAACAATCAACTTTCCAAAAAATGTGTAGGTTTTTTTTTGTTCTGAAATGTCCATAATATTCAAGGTAATATATTTCTTAATTTATAATTTAACAGCATTATTTTTATATAACTTTTAGCACAAAAATTTATTTTATTTAGCTTTTACAATGCTTTAGAAGGCTTCGAATGATCCCAATCTATGACGAGCGATCTTAAGGCTGCAACTAAAGCTAAAGGTTGATCTACCATAATATGATGGTGAGCTTCAGGAATATTTATTATAGGAGATTTTTTATCCATCAGCTCGTGCATATATTTTGCACTTCTACCAGGAAAAAGAAGTGACTTCTCACCTCTAAATATTGCGACCCTACACTTTAAACCCTTAAGCTTACTGCGATACAATGCTTGCCTTTCAGCGAAATTATCACTATTAAAAATTTTCATATAGTTTGGATCAAACTTCCATGTCCATCCGCCTCTTACTTTTTTAATAGATTTTTCTGCAATATAATCCATTATATAATCAAGTGCATCACTTTGTGACGGGACAAGTCTAAATCTTTTTCTTATATCCGATTGTTTTTTATAAATTTTATTTGCTCTTATTTTTAAGTCAAATTTGGGTGGCTTTTCTGAAGGAGGCATTATTGCCGTATCCACAATGACAAGACCATAAAGAGTTTTTCTCATTGATGAAGCAGCAATTACACTGCACATGCCTCCTAAGCTATGCCCTACTAAAATTGGCTTCTTAAGCTTCTCTTTTTGACAAACTCCAACTATTTCATCTCCCCATGACTCTATGGAATACGTTTTTTTCCAATCGCTCTCACCCATGCCCCCTAAATTCATTGCTATAACTCTATGCGTTTTTGCAAAATACGGTCCAATAAAATTCCACCATTCAGCGTGTGCCATTCCACCATGAACAAATATTAGTCCAGGATTTTTTTTGTCGCCCCATGTATTATAAACAATCCTTGTTCCCTTAACTTTGACAGAACATATTTCTGGGTTATCGGCAATTGAGTCTTTAAACCATTGAGGTGTATTTGTATTCATGAAGCAAGTTTTTTTAATGATTTAACTATTATTTTATGTAATAGCTTTGAAACACTTTTTATCTTAATTGGGTTTGAAAGTAAATCATTTCTGACTTCTATTAGCGCATGTGGGAGCTTATTTCTTAAACCATGCCTATACATACTGTCTCCAATCAAATTTCCTTTATACGGCTTATTATCTCCAACATTTATGTTTTGTGATCTAAGTTGATCAATAATTATACTACTTAAATTTTTGTCTTCATTTGAAAGAACGCCAAATTCTAAAAGTCTTTTTTTATTCTTAAATATTGGATTAAAAGAATGTAAAGATAAAATAACTTTAACTTTTTCATTTTTTATAGTTCGATCTATTTCATTATGATATTTATTATAAATTTTTTTAACTCTTAATCTTAACTCACTTTTACTGAGCCCAATATTTCCAGGAATTATTTTTCTATCCACTATTTCTGGAATAACAGTTGGATCATCTAAATCTCTATTTAGATCTATAAGCAATCTCGAATATTTACCTTGTATGAGTCTACATTTGAGTCTAGTTGATAAATCTAAACTTAATTCTTTTACTCCAAGATCGAAGGCAATATGCTGATTTAGAAAAGAATTTGGGAGGCCTAATTTATTATCTTCTTTAGATACGTGGTTAGATGCGTGATCTACAATTATTAGAATCTGATTTTCTAAGTATGTGGCCAAAAGTTAATTAACCTTGGCGAGCTTTCATTCTTGGATTTTTCTTATTGATCACGTAAAGGCGACCCTTACGTTTTATAAGTTTATTATTTCTATCTCTGGTTTTGAGATTTTTTAGTGAACTTCTTACTTTCATGATTGCTGCTCAACCTGAGGTGCATTAGCCTCTTCAATTCTTTTAAGTCTAACCTTCTCTTTACGAATATTATTTTTTTTAGAGCGCTTTTTATTTAATCTTGCTTCTCTAATTTTGTTTGGCTTTTTCATATCTACTGCGCTCTTTTATATAAAAAGTCAAAAAAAACAACATATTATTTATTTGGTGGGCACGGTTGGGATCGAACCAACAACCCCCACGATGTCAACGTGATGCTCTACCACTGAGCTACGTGCCCTATGAAAAACTAAGTATATATAACATTATTTGGAGGTGATCTATAACTATCGAGCAAATCTTTTTAGGCCTTCTGGAGTAAACATTCTATCCTCATGTGGTTCGCTTAATCTCCATTTCACTTTGGGGATATCTATGGACCTAACACTTTGAAGTTGATAACGCCTTGTTGCAAAGTCGTATGTGGCAGCATGAATAGACAAGCACATTGGCTCATCGTAAAAATTAATAATTGGAAACTCTCTATACGCTATCATACTATCTTTACCATCGAATGTTTCCTCTACTAACATGTTGTGACTATCAGAATCAAAATACATAACCCTCTTGGGTATTATGTGCCTCTTGTCATCTTTTAACTTTGCTTCTACAACATTTACTCTAACCAGCTCATATCTTAAATAATCTTGATTAACATGATATGGGGTCAAGACTTCTTCAACTGGGGTTTCATGAAACATATATGCATTGTATGGCATTAATCTTAGTTGCATTCCTATATCAAACCAGTTGTACCTATCTTTTGCCCCATTAAATCCATCTGCCTGATCTACAGTTGTTAATCCCTGGCTTGCACTTGGTTTGTAATCATAACTTATGTCTGGCGCCTTTCGCACCCTTCTTGTGCCAGGATTATAGACCCATGATTTGCGAGGAGTATCAAAAGCATTCAATGACTCAATAACTAATGCAGAAGCATCTGCCAACCTTGGAGGATAAGTTACTTTGGTCATTAACTTTCCCTGCAGTCCTTTTTCATTCTTAACAAAAGGATTCCAAAAATTTTTTGCAATAGCCTCCCCGGCTCCGTAAGTGAGAGTTTCATCTGGATTAACTATGTAAAATGGTGATGAGCCAGATATTTCGACCCCTCTATATCTTAAAATATGATTCCATACATGATGGAGAGCTTCAGTGGGATTTGGGAAAGGTATGCTCCCGATTACACCTTCCACTCCTTCACCGTTATCTACTAATAATGCATTTTCATTTGTTAACTCAAGTACCTGTACTGGCACTGAACAACTTCTTTTAGATGGATATATATTCATTTTAAAAGTATCGGGATACATCTCAAACATCTTTATCTGACCAGGTGTTAAAATTTGTAAATACTTGGGATAATTCTCTTTATTAATTGTAAGTATTATTGTATCAAACGCAAATGGGTCGGGATATGAGCCTAAATCAGGATTGAATTCTGGTATAGGGACAGTAATTGGCACTCGTTCACCAATTTCATCAATTGAGAAGGTTAAATCAGCACTTACATGAAATGGGATTAATAAAAGTATTAATAAAATATTAATTTTTCTATTCATAATAACCATGATAGATTTTCAAAAAATCAAATCAAGACTAATTATAATTTATATGCGAGAAAATATAAGTAATTTTGAAAAAATAGGAAATTATATTGCTGATGAAGCTAGAACTATTTCATTAAAATACTTTAAGAAAAAATTAAAAATCATATCAAAAAATAATAAGATTTTTGATCCTGTAACAATTGCTGACTTAAATGTTCAGAAGAGAATTAATAAAATAATTAAAAAATATTTCCCTGAACACGGAATTCTAGGCGAAGAAGCAAGTATTAAGAAGAAAAGTGATTACCAGTGGTGTATTGATCCTATTGATGGCACAAAATCATTTATTCAGGGGTTTCCTATCTGGGGCACTCTTATTTCTTTGTCTAAAAAAAAAGAAATTATTTTAGGCATAGCTGATATACCCGTACTAGATGAGCGTTATATAGGTCATTCGAAAGTATCGTACAAGATTGCAAATGGGAAAAAGACAAGACTTAAAGTGAGAAGTACAACAAGTCTTAAAAAAAGTATTTTAAATACTACCTCCCCATATTTGTTTGCAAGCAAAAAAGATCAAAAAATATTTGAAAAATTAGCTGAGAAAACACAGACTGTGAGGCTTGGAGGAGACTGTTATAGCTATTGTCTATTGGCAGACGGTCACATTGATATAGTTATAGAGAGTGGTCTTAAACCTTGGGATATAAGAGCTTTAGAGCCAATAATTATTAATGCTGGTGGAGAATTAAAAACATGGGAAGGAAATAAGATACTAAACGGAGGAAGAGTTATTGCGACAGCAAATATAGAACTAAATAAGAAAGTCATTAAAGCAATGAATAAAAAAAAACCCAGCTAAAAATAACTGGGTTTTAATTTAAAAAGTTTTTTGAATTTTAACCAAGTGCATCCATTACAGATTGCAGTTTCATTGCAATAGACATATCACCTGAAACTTTTAGTTTACCTTGCATAAATGCAGAAGTTCCATCAACTTCACCTGATCTCATTTGCTCAAATGTTTCCATTGACATAGATAAGGTACAGTCAGCATCTTGATCTTGATCAGAAACAGTATTGGGATTAGATTTTCCATCCAAAAAAATACATCCCGCACCCTCAAAATCAAATTTGACAGTGGCTCCAAGACCTGTATCTTTACCCTCAATTCCTTTTTGAAACTCGGCTAATAAACTTGCTACGTCTGCCATATATATTCTCCATAATTAATTAAGTATCACAATAAATCAATTTACATTATATATGTCAACACGTAATTTTTTTAAGTAAGCGCATGATAAAACCTGATTTCTGGGAAAAAGCAAAAAAACATCTAATTAGAAAAGACAAGGCTTTGGGTAAAATAATAAAAAGCTATCCTAAAGATTTTCTTTTTTCTAAATCTGACCCCTTCTACACTCTTGCAAGATCCATTGTAGGTCAGCAGATTTCTGTAAGTGCTGCACAAGCTGTGTGGGATAGGTTTGAGAAAAAAATAAAAATAGTAAAACCTTATAATGTAAAAAATATGCACTACATGAAACTTAAATCATGTGGATTATCAAAACAAAAAATTACTTATCTAAAGAACTTATCTGATGCATTTATAGAAAATAAAATCAAACCTAAAGATTGGAAATCCTTGGATGATGAAAAAATTATAGAGCAGTTGATACAGATAAAAGGTATTGGAAGATGGACGGCTGAAATGTTCTTAATTTTTAATTTATGCAGACCAGATATATTTCCTGTTGATGACTTGGGAGTAATAAAAGGCATCTGCGTATGCTACAGTCTAAAGTACCCAATTTCAAAAAAGCATGCTATAAAGTTGTCTGAAAAATGGAAACCATACAGGTCAGTTGCAACATGGTATTTTTGGAGAAGCCTAGATCCAATACCGGTGGAGTACTAGTATGAATAGAATTGATTTTTCTTACGCATCAAAATCAGAACATAATTTTGCTCAAAGGCTGATCATAAAAACAATAGAGACGCTCACAGGTAAAAAAAAACTAGAAAATTTATATAAAAACTATTCAGTAAATAAGATAAATCCAAAAACGTTTTGGGCAGATATTCTGTCCGAAATGAAAATTAAAATAGTTGATAGATCAAAAAATAAGCTAATTATTCCAAATAAAGGTCGCTTAATAGTTATAGCCAATCACCCATTTGGTATAATTGATGGCTTGATATTGTGCTCATTGGTATCTCAATTTAGAAATGATTTTAAAATAATGACGCATGAAACTCTTCAATTTTTACCACAATTAGAGCAATTTATTTTACCAGTTGATTTTAGCGGGCATACGAAAGACTCCAAAATTTTGAACATTCAAACAGCAAGAAAAGCAAAAGAACATCTAAGTAATAACGGAGTTCTGATTATTTTCCCATCAGGTGGCGTGTCAATCGCAAGAAGTCTCAAGTCTGAGGCAATAGATGATGATTGGAAATTATTTCCTGCAAAACTTATACATCAAACTAAATCTGACATTCTTCCAATCTATTTTGATGGAAAAAATGGTTTATTATTTCATTTTTTTGCATCTAAATTAAAAAATCAAACTCTTAAATACTCTTCATACATTCACGAAACGAGAAAAAAAATAGGTAAAGATATTGATATTTATTCTGGACAATTGTTAAGTTATTCTGAAATTGATAAAATTAAAGATAGAAAAGAATTAACAAATTTTCTAAAAAATATAACCTATAAGTTGAAAGATAATTAATTAAAACCAACTTTTTAAAAAAAAATATTATTTAAACCTTGAGATCTCATAATCGCACATTTTTTTAATAAGCTGATTAATATTCGTCTTTGGGGACCATTTTAGAATTTTTTTAGCCTTATCTGAATTACCATAAAGAAAATTAACTTCTGTAGGTCTAAAATATTTCTTATCAATCTTAACAACAATTTTATTTGAATTTTTATCAATTGCTTTTTCGTTTATACCCTTACCTTGCCAAATAAGATCAAAGCCATAATATTTTGCAGCTTTATTAACGAACTCTTTCACAGTATATGTCTTACCTGAAGATATGACAAAATCATTAGCTTTTTTTTGTTGCAGCATCATCCACATTGCCCCAACATAATCCTCAGAGTATCCCCAATCTCTTTTAGAGTAAACATTACCAAGAGTTAAATTTGATAACTCATTATATTTAACCCTAGCTAAATCTTTAATAATTTTTTTGGTAACAAATTCATTGCCTCTTAAAGGTGATTCATGATTGAATAAAATTCCTGAACAACAAAATATATCGTAAGCGTCACGATACATGTTGACCATCCAATGTGCGTATAACTTTGAAATTGCATAGGGACTCACTGGTTGTAAAGGAGTAAATTCATTTTGACGGCCAGATTTTGAATTGCCGTACATTTCACTTGTTGATGCTTGATAAAATTTAGTTTTTTTTGAAAAGTGTCTTATGGCTTCCAAGATTCTTGTTACTCCTAGGGCATTTACGTTTGATGTAAATATTGGTGAACTATATGAATTCCCAACAAAAGACTGTGCTGCTAGGTTATATATTTCATCAAATTTTCCAGATCTAATAACATCAATAATATTATTTTCTTCTAGTAATTCGAATGGAACTATTTTTACTTTATCTTCAATGCCAAGTTCCTTTAATCTCCAGGCACTTCCACTGGCATTCTGCCTCTCACCACCTACAACAAAATACCCTTTTTTTAAAAGTAATTTAGCTAGGTACGCCCCATCCTGACCAGATATTCCAGTAATTAAAGCTCTTTTTTTTGTCATTAAATATTTTAATTTCTTTATTTGTAAAAAAAATAATAATTAAATATAACATTAAACTCATAACTATCAAAGCTAATCTAAAAGTATATAAACACACTTAATAATTTTTAAGAAGATGCAAGATAAAGAAGATAAATTATATATATTTTCATTTTATAGATTTATTAAAGTAAATAATAAAAAGATAATTAAAATAAAATTAGATAGATTTCTAAAAAATAAATCTGTACTTGGAACAGTATTGCTTGCAGATGAAGGGATTAATGGCACAATTTCTGGTAAAGAATATGAGTTAGTGCTTATAATAAATTTCATAAGAAAACTACTGAGTATTAGAAAATTAGAAATAAAAAAAAATGAAGTTGATTTTTTACCATTTAATAAGCTCAAAATAAGATTAAAAAAAGAAATTGTAACATTAGGTAAAGGAATATTTTCTGATTTAAATGATAAGGGTAAATTTGTAGAACCTTATAAATGGAATGATTTTATTAAGCAAAAAAATCTATGCTTAATAGATCTTAGGAATAATTATGAAGTTAAAATTGGGGCTTTTAAGGATGCAGTAAATCCTAATACAAAAAACTTTAGAGACTTTCCTAGCAAATTCCAAAAAATGAGCATAAATAAAGATATAACAATTGCGATGTACTGCACAGGAGGCATTAGGTGTGAAAAAGCGTCAGGATATCTTAATAAAATAGGATATAAGAATGTATATCAATTAAAAGGAGGTATATTAAATTATCTTTCTGAAGTAAAAAATAATAATTACAGATCATCTTGGAATGGAGAGTGTTTTGTGTTTGATGGTCGCGTGACAGTCAATAAAAATCTTAAAAAAGGTAAGTATTATCAGTGTTATGGATGTCGTATGCCAATAACTCATAATGAAAAAAATTCGACTTTATACATTAAAGGTGTCCAATGCCCAAAATGTTTTAATACCCGAACAACAAATCAAAAAGCACGTTCGGCAACTAGACAAAAACAGATAGACTTGGCTGAAAAAAGTAACATTTCTCACCCATTTCAAAAAATCACAGTTGTGAATTCGCAATAGAAAATAGATAACTATAAACTTGAACGAATAGAGTAAAAAACAGATACAAAAATTCCAAATAGCAATCCTATTACAATAGCGGCGATTAAAACTAACATATCAATCATTGATTTTGAGAAATCTGTAAGCTCAACATCGTATTCTACTGCTTTAAAAGTATTTTTATTTATTGGTGATATACGGATTGCCTCCTCTAACCTTGCAACTTGTCTCAATTGATGAAGAGGATTTAGAGAAAAAAGACCAACAGAGCTTAACGTATTAAGAATCTCTGTTTCATCTGTACTAAAATCACTCATTACTAATTCTAGGTCATTGATATGTTTATTTAAAAAATTAGTACCTAATGTGTAATGTGGAATTCGTTCCTTTTCCCGAATATTATCTTTTAGTAAATTTATTATTTGACGTTCCATAGTTGGATCAGATATTTCAAACTTCTCAGCAATCAGAAGTTGGTTTTTGAGGTAGAGTAATGTTTCTAATGCAATTTTTTTTGACTCATATATGGCATCGTTAGCAAGAGAATTTTTTATGTTTTGAAGTTCTACATTTAATGATTCATTTACTTTTTGATTAGTATAATCTAACGCATCTTTTAAAATTAATTTTGCATTAGCAGTATCATTTGTACCAAATGAAATTAAATAACTTAATTTTGTTTTTTTGAAACTAAGCTCTTCTTCAATATTGAATCCTTTCGCAACTTGCTGTAATACTGCTCTCTTTGATTCCTCATCATTATCAATATGAGAATATAAATTAGGGTTATTTTTCTCTAAAGAAAAAATTAAACCTTCTAAAGATGAGAATTTATTTATAAATATTTCTAATAATTTTTCTGACGAAATTAGTTCCGCATCTTGAATTTCTTTTACTTTCTGTTTTAAATCTCCATCAATGTTATTTATTTTTATTGTATTCAAAAAAGAATAGTGACTTATTTCCTCGTAACCAATTTGGTCAATTTTGATAACTGCTTTAAAAGTTGGAGGGTAAATATTTACATAAATAATACCAGCAGATAAAAAAAATAGTACTGATATTAGTATTTTGAATTTATTATTAATAATAATATTGATGAGACTAAATATATTTAATTCAGTAGTGCCCATTGAAGACTCAAGTTTTTTGTCAGTCAAAATTTATCCTCTTTGATTAAACTATATATATCAATTTTATTTTTTTTTATATTTTTTTTTGAATAAATTAAACTTTTTCCAGTCATCTGAAGAAATAATATACCCAATACATTTTTTTTTACCACACTTACACACGTGGTCTTTATAATCCTCTTTATCAAATTCATAGCCATAGTCATAAGATAACTCTTCCCCTTTCTTAACTTTCCTGATAGCAGAAATCCAAATCTTGCCAGAAGTAATTTCAACCTCACAGTTAGGGTCACATGAATGATTAATATATCTCGCCTTATTGTAATGTGGCGTCCCATCAATATCGTATTTTTTATTCAATTCAAAAATATAGACAATGCCCTTGCTTGGCTTATTAGAATATCTTTTAATTCGTAATTCGGATCTTCTATCGCCCTCTTTCTTTGTTATTTTCTCGCCTTTATATTCTATTATTTTTGTACCTTTCTTTATATCGGTAGTTGATACAATGCCATATCCATGAATTGATGATTTCTTTACTTTCCACATATTCTAATTGTATGTCACAAACATTTATACAGCAATTTATATTAATTTCTTGATAATGAGTTTAAATAAAATCCGATGGGTAAGAAATATATAACATTAATCCAATTATTAAAAAAACTTTGTGTAGGCAGTATTGGCCAAAGAGTTAAGAAAATACAAATTAAAAGGCAAATTCTATAATCATTAATAATAGAGGTTTTACCTTTTAATAAAAGAAAAGTATGCTGCAACATCAAATATATTATATACAAAAAACACGAAGCAATAAAAAGAAAACCAATAGTTCCTGTCTCAGACATTATTTGTAGATAAGTATTATGTGGATGTGAACTGCATTGATAGCTTTTGTTTTCTTCAATTGAATCTTTGCAATATTTTCTAAATAATTTAGGGCCAACACCAAATATTTTATTTTCAGAGTAAATTTCTAAAGCATTGTTGAATATTCTCTGGTGCTCATTTGAAAAAGCTACAATATTTCCATCTTCACTTAATAAATTCATTTGATTCATTGTATGATCGATGTTTCTTTCTCTTATATTATCATTGTTTATTGTTATAATTGCCATAATAAATATTGAAACTAAAAAAGTTCCTAATCTTAAAAACTTAAATTTTGATATCAATAATATAATTAAAATAGTCGAAACAAATAGAAGTCCTAATGAAGTTCTCTCTCCACTAATGTAAATAAGTAAATCAGTTGATATTAATAATAATATTGTCACAAAAAGGTTTGCTTTAGAATAGTTGAATACAAAAAGAAGCAAACCGATTAATAGAGGGAATAGTCTTGCAAGATAGGTTCCGAGTGACGATTGAAAATTCAATACTAAACTCATTCTAGAACCTTCTGCAAAGTAACCAAATATATTGTAGTTGTTAATAAATTGATAATAACCATCTAAAAGCACAATGATAAAAGTAATTAATAATGAATAGGTGAATAATTTTAGTAACTTATCGTTATGATCAAGTAAGTACCATACTGCCAAGGCAAACAAACCAAAGCGAAAATAAAATAAAGAACTTTCTAACGAGTAAATCGGATAATCTGATAGAGAAGAAATTATCACTAAGTAAATATAATAAATAATAAATATTTTAAAAAAAATACTCTGAAAATAAGAAAATTTCTTTTCGATAATTGCGAGAACAACAAAAATAATTGAAATAAGTGATAAGAACAAATCTGGTAAGAATGGTCCCGTTTGCAATACAAACGGAATCAAGCACAATAAGGCACTACTAAAATTAATTAAACCAAATCTTAAATTTATCAAAATAATAATTTCCTTTTATAATGCACCTATATTGTTAATAAAATCAGCTTTTATGCAGTTGCATCGTTTTCACTTTAAGATAATCAACTATTGCTATTCTTTCTTTTGGTTTTTAATTCTTTAGCGGCATAAGAAAGAGTATTTTTTTTCATCTAGTAAATTAATTAATTTTTATTAAAGCCTTCAACTTTATTTTCTAATATTCTTACCAATTTATCTTCTGCTTTATTTTCAAGAAATTTAATAATTTCAGGTATGGTTGATTCTAATATATTATCATCAATGCTTCCTTCGTCTGCTTCTAAAATATTTTCATTTGATGTCGGGTGAGAAATATTATTTATTAATAATTCTTCATGCATTTTTTCACCTTGTTCTAAACCTTTAAATACAATTTCTATTTCATCATTATTAGAATTATTGCTTTTCTCTGATATTTTGTAGCCAGATAATTCAATCATTTTCTTTGCCAAATCGTATATTTTTACTGGTTGTCCCATATTTAATACAAATATTTCACCGCCATTAGATATTGTATAAGACTGTAATATAAGAAGTGCAGCTTCTTCTATAGTCATGAAGTATCTGGTGATTTCCGGATGTGAAACAGTAACTGGTCCACCTCTCTTTATTTGATAATTAAAAATAGGTATAACAGATCCTGAAGAACCAATAACATTACCAAATCTTACAGTTGAAAAAATACTGTCACTATTTTTTACATTGTTATTAGCAAATGATTGAACTACTTTTTCTGCAAGTCTTTTACTAGCCCCCATTATATTAGTAGGTCGCACTGCTTTATCACTAGACACAAATATAAAATTCTTGATTGCATATTTCGAAGTTAACTTACAAATATTATATGTCCCAATAACATTATTACTAATTGCCTCACAAATATTATTTTCCATTATAGTTACATGCTTGTATGCTGCAGAATGATACACCACATCCGGCTTAAATTTCTGAAAAATTGAGTCCATCCTCTCGTAATCTCTTATCGAAGCTAGAATTGGATAAAAATTTATACTCTTACTATCAGTTTTAATGATTTCTCTAATTCTATTTTCAATTTGGAATAAATTATACTCACTGTGGTCAACAATTATTAGTGTTTTTGGATTGAACTTTAAGCACTGAATACTTAATTCACTGCCTATAGACCCTCCTCCTCCTGTGATTAAGATTACCTTACCCTTTATCTTGTTCTGAACACCATTATCGTCAATCTTAATTTTTCTCATTAAAAGATCATTTATATTTAATGGTCTAATATCTCTTATTGATATTTTATTTTTAACTATTTCTGTGATACTTGGTAAAAAACTTGTCCTAAGTTTTAAATTAGAAAGTTTTAATATTAAATCCATTTTTTGGACGTTTTTGATAGAAGGTATAGCAACAATTAAATCAGTAACTTCAAATTTAGAGACTAGTTCCTCTAATTTGTCTGGCTTAAATATCTTGATGCCCGATATTGTTCTACTTTGTTTAGAATTATCATCATCTACGAATGCCACTACTTTATATTCATTTGATTGGCTTGTAGAATTAAGTAATTGTAATCCAGCAGATCCTGCGCCATAAATAATGATATTAGATAATTTTTTTTTACTATCAATATTCTGAATATATACAGCGAATAAACGAGTTAATATTACTAATAAACAAAATATAGCTGGTTGTGCAATTGCAATTGATCTTGGAATATTTTTAAAATCATCAATTTGAATTGTTACAGATGAAAGGAGTAATAAGATACAACTTGTGAGGAAGCACGAGAAAACAATTACAAGAAGAGAATTAACCGTTGTATATTTAATAATTGATCTATAAATTCCAAAATAAAAAAAAATAGGGATAAAAACTAATATATTAATAATATATACATTCATATCACTCATAGTCACAGCGTGATATTCGTTTATCAGATATAAATTGCTTACATATATTCTTTCAATGGCTTCGTTCCTTACTGAATAGGAAATAAATGTTGAAAAGATGGATAAAAAAACATCAAAAGATAAAACCACTAATATTTTATATCTATATAAGCTAATCACTTTTCTAAAATGTATTTTTTAAATTACTATTCTTGCAACTTTAAATGCTTCAGCATATTTGCAACCATTTTGACTGCCTCTAAATTTAGCTAGAGCCTCTATTGTTTCTGTTGATCGTGATTGAGTATTTTGATTTTGGGACTTATAGCAGTCAAAAGCTGCAATTTTATCGTTTATAGTTTCATCAATATTGATAAAAAAATCAGGAACAAAAGTATGTTCCGCTCCAAAAACATTCCAATGAGTCTCTGATACTGTTTCGTATAATAATACTTTTGTTGGCGCATCAGATCTATTAGGTCTGCATGCAACTATTGAAGACTCAAAAACAATCTTATGATCAATATGTCTGTCTGGAAAAGGCAAAAAAACAGTATCTGGTTTCACTTCATTTAAAAAATTACTAATCATCTTATTTAAATCAGCATGGGGTAATTCATTAATTTTAGTTGCTGGCACATTTAAAAATTTATAGTTTTTCACACCCAACTTTTCAAATGCGTTCTTTGCCTCATCAATTGTTTGCTTATATTCTTTTTCAGAGTACAGAGGGGGCATATGAGCACATACAACTAAAATTGATACCGTGATATTGTTATCTGTGAATCTCTTTATGGAGCCACCAACGCCCAATGTCTCATCGTCAGGATGAGGAGAAATAATTAGTGTATTATTTATTTTAAAATTCATAATTTTATTTTATTGAAAGTTGGAAGAGGAATTAAAATTTCGATATTTTCAATTTTCTTTTGTTTTAATTTATTGATTATATCTGAAACAAAATTCCAAGCAAAGATAATCATTACATCAGGACATTTCTTCTTTAGCACTGAATTACTTAAAATCCTGATACCCGAGGATGGTAGATATCGATTAACTTTGAGATCATTATCCTCAAAAATGTATTTAATTACTTTAGTATCTAATTTTAACATCTTTATCAATAATGTCGCCTTTGTTGGAGCTCCATATCCCGATATGGTTTTACCTT
>CABYGA010000004.1 GCA_902518415.1 uncultured Pelagibacteraceae bacterium
CCTAGAGAGTGTCGATGAAAAGATACTTGGCTTAGTCGGCGTTTATGCAATTGAAGAGGAAGGCATAAAACTATTTGAGTACGTCGGCAGTGATTTGTTTTCAATACAAGGAATATCAATGATACCATTAACTCAATTTTTATGGGACAACGGGCTGTTGTTTAAAAATAATGGCCATTGATAAAACGGCAGTTATAGGATTCCCAGTCGATCACAGCCTTTCACCAACTATTCACAACCACTGGATTAAAGAACTGGCGCTGGACATAAAGCCATATGAAAAACTTAATGTAGATCCAAACACGTTTGTAGAGCAGATGAATAACTTAAAGGCTGAAGGCTTTGGGGGAATAAATGTTACAGTCCCACTCAAAGAGCTTGCGTTCAATATTAGCGATGAAACATCTAACGTTTCAAAAAAACTCAGGTCAGCCAATACTCTTACCCTAAGTTCTGACAAAATAAATGCTGACAATACTGACGCCGTTGGTTTTATTAATTCTTTAGATAAGAAAACAATAGAAGAAAATATTACTAACAAAAAGACACTTGTTCTTGGCGCCGGGGGCTCCGCCAGGTCCGTCGTTCATGCGTTAAACGAATTGGGAAGCCAGGTGAGATTGTTTAACAGAACACCTGAAAAAGCAGCGATTTTGCTTGATGATTTATCAATAAACTCGAGTCCCGTAAGTACAGAAGAGCTCGATGATTACGCTAACTCCTCATCATTCATTGTTAACACAACTAGCCTTGGGCAAAAAAAAGGAGAGCGTAATAATATTTTGAGTTTTGAAAATATAGGAATGGAAACATTTATTTATGATTTAATTTATAACCCTAAGCGATCCAGTTTTTTAGAACAAGCGGAAGCAAAAGGTTTAAAAGTTCAAAATGGATTACGCATGTTAATTGAACAAGCAGCTTGCTCTTTTCAGATATGGCATGAAATTAAAGTGGGTGTTAGTGACGAATTAATGTCACTATTGGAGAGTGTGTAATGTTGTTAATAGGTGTAACAGGATCCATTGGCATGGGAAAGTCTACAGTCGCTAAGATGTTTACCGAGTATGGTTTTGGTCTCTACAATGCAGATGACACTGTTCACTATATTTATGAAAACGATGAAGAAGTAATTAATAAAATTGAAGAGTCTTTTCCTGGAACTAAATCAGAGGGAAAAGTAAATCGAATTGCGCTTAGAGACATACTTAATAAAGAACCTGAGAAGTTTAGAGATCTTGAAAAAATTGTTCATCCAGCCACTAGACGGTATCAAATCGTATACATTGAGAAATTAATAAGCGAAGATAGCCCAGGATGTATTCTGGATATTCCTTTATTATTTGAAACAGGTGGAGAAAAGTATATCGATGTTTCAGTTGTGGTGACAGCATCCGAAGATAAGCAAAAAGAAAGAGTGGTCGCAGAAAGAAAGGTGCCTTTAGAAATTTTTAACTCGATAAAGAATCAACAAATGCCAGACCGAGAGAAATTAAAGAAAGCAGACTACATAATCTCAACAGATCAAACTTTAGATGAGACAAAACTCGAAGTAAAAGATGTTGTATCTAAAATAAAATTGATTAATCCTAAGGCATGGAAAGCCTTCTATAAGAAATGAGAGAAATCGTTCTAGATACAGAAACTACAGGTCTGAGACCTTCTGAGGGCCATAGAGTGATTGAAATTGCAGCCATTGAATTGGTTGATTTTTTGCCGACAGGTAGGGTTTATCAACAATATATCAACCCAATGAGGGACGTTCCAGAAGCCTCTTTTAAAGTTCATGGACTGAGTTATGAGTTTTTAAAAGATAAGCCGTTGTTTGAAAAAATTGCTGACGATTTTCTCGACTTTGTTGGACAAGATACGATCATTGCGCACAATGTTGATTTTGACATCGGCTTTTTAAACCATGAACTTAGCGAATGCGGGAAAGAAAGTATCAAAAATAAAAAAGTGGATACTGTTTCTATTGCAAGAGAAAAGTTTCCTGGTCAAAGCGTGTCGCTAGATGCTTTATGTAAGAGATTTTCCATCGATAATAAAGAGAGAGAAATACACTCAGCTACAATTGACACGGAACTACTTGCAAGAGTTTACATAGAACTCATGGATGCCCGTGAGCTGAGTCTTGATCTAAACGTTAACAATCAACATGCTAGTTCTGAGTCAAATTTTGATATTCAAAAGATTCAAAATAGAGAACTCGCTACAAGACTAACAGACGACGATAAAGAATTGCACAAAGCTTTTGTTGAGACACTTGGTGAAAACTCCATTTGGAAGAAAAAAGAGCAATATAATAATGAATGATTATCAAAACTATAAAATTAATCACACATTATCAAATACGAATGAAAGCAAGCAACCATTAATACCAGCAGCAACTGTTTTACTGGTTAGAGATCATAATTCTAAAATAGAAGTTTTTATGATCAAACGTGCTATGAAAACAAACTTTGGGGGAGCATGGGTATTTCCTGGAGGAAAAGTAGATAGCAGTGATGATATTAAAAATATAAGCAAGTACAGCCCATTATTAAATGACGAAGAGGCCTCTAAAAGACTTGATATTAAATCTGGCGGATTAATCTACTGGATTGCTTGCATAAGAGAATGTTTTGAAGAGAGTGGAATACTTCTTGCCGACAACGAAAAAAGAAAAATAAGTCTAGGCAGTCTCACCGTAACTGAATTAGATAATATCAATCAATACAAAAAGAAATTGCTCAATGGAAAAGATGTCTTCTTAGAATTAATTGAAAAATTTGATTTAACATTATCTACCAATGAAATAGCTTATATTTCTCATTGGGTTACGCCAAAGATTGAAAAAAGAAGATACAGTACAAGATTTTTTATTGCTCGCTGTCCCAACCAACTTGCTAGTCATGATGGTGTAGAGGGGGTTGAAAGTCGTTGGCTGGAGCCCAAAGTTGCACTTGATTTATACAAGGCTGGAGAGTTTCCAATGATTATGCCAACAATAAAAAATCTTGAATTGATTAAAGACTTTCAAAATACGCAAACACTTCTACTTTCAATGAATGATAAATCGATTACTGACATCCCAAAAGTCGAACCTGTGTTTGATGTTGTGGATGGTAAACCTAAACTTATAAGTTATTAATTTGTCTTTTTTCTTTTTTCATAAAGATCAGCAAAATTAACAGGGTCAAGCATTAGAGGAGGCAAAGATCCATCTGCATGCATATCGTATACAATGCGCCTTGCGAAAGGAAACAGTTGTCTTGGACATTCAACCAACAAATAAGCTTCCTTTATGTCTTCTGTAAGATTAGTAATTTCAAATAAACCAACGTATTTTAAATCAATAATATAAACATTTTTATCTTCACGCTTAGCGCTTATATTAATGTTTAACTCAACTTCATAAATATCAGTATCTTTTCTATTAGTAGCTTTTACATCTACATTTGCATTGATGGCAGGCCTTTCACTTCCTTGCTGAAATGCACCAGGTCCCATAGGGTTCTCAAATGATAAGTCTTTTACAAATTGTGTTATTATTTTTGCAGATACATCCATTATTTTATTTTATCCTCATCATCATTAATTTCTTCAAAGTCTCCTTCAATTGACACATCATTTGGATTTTGATTTTTCATACCATATCTAGAAAGAACAGAGTTTGCCACTATCTTTATGAAAATAACTCTGGTAAGTGGAATGAGTCCAAGGAACCCTAATGTGTCTGTGAAAAAGCCTGGAGTGATTAGCAAAATTCCAGATATTAATATCACCAATCCTTCAAACATAGTTTGAATTGGTGCTTCTTGATTTTGGAGTTGGTTATATAACTTATAATAGGTACTGATGCCTTGTTGTCTTACAAAATAAACTCCGATCAATGCTGTTGTAAAAATTAGTAAGATTGTATTAAATGAGCCAACAAAACTGCCGATTTCAATGAAAAGACTAATCTCAATGACAGGAATTAAGACAAATATAATGAGTAATAATATGAACAAAATAGCTATAAATGTTGAAACTTTAGTTTAAATACCTAAATAAGGATCTTATAATATTAGTACATATGAGTGAAGCATTTCAATACCTAGATATATTAATACTAGCCATTATAGCTGGCATAGTTTTATTACGTTTAAGAAGTGTCCTAGGAAGACGAACAGGTCATGAGAAAACTGATAAATCTTCCTTCAATTACGAAACTCCTCAACAAGCTCAAACTGAGAAGGTTATAGAAATCAAGCCTAAGGGTGATGTACCAAGCAGAGAAGATGGCTGGTTTGACAAGGATGATTTTCTTAAAGGTGCATCAAATGCTTATGAGACTATTGTTACTAATTTTGAAAACGGCAACAAGGAAGCTTTAAAGCCTCTTTTATCAAGTGATGTCATGGATAGCTTTTCTTCTGTCATCGATGATCGTAATAACAAAAATGAATCAGTAGAATTTAATTTTATTGGAATTGAAAAGTCCGAAATTGTTCATAAAGATTTAAAGAAGAATCCTATGGAAGTTAGTGTGAGATTCATCTCTGAAATGATTACGTGTATAAAGAACAGCAAAGATGAAGTTATTTCAGGAAGTTTGAATCAAGTTCAAAAAATCACTGATGTTTGGACTTTTGAAAAAAATCAAAAATCAAAAGGTTCTAATTGGCTACTAGCAGCAACTACTGACTAATCTAATAAATATTTACTAAACTTATTTTTTAAATCTTCTGGAATAGATGTTGGCTTCATTTCATCTTGATTGGTGTTTACCCATATAATTTCGGCTTCATTAATCAATTCATCAGACCCATCTCTATATATTTCTTGCGTAAACGTGATACTTGAATTTCCAATTTTCTTAATTGCAGTAAAAATATTAACTTCATCATTTAATCTTGCTGGATTTTTAAAATTTAATTGAGCCGCGACTGTATGAAATTCATTATTAGTTTCCTTAATATATTCTTCTTGATCAAATAAACTATCAAGCATCTCACTTAAGGAAATGTCATAATAAGTTAGGTAGTGAGAGTTATAAACAATATTCTGTCTATCAACTTCTGAATATCGTACTTTCAATTTACTGATATATGTTGTTTTTTCTTTTAAAGACATTGCTTAAAGAATGAATTTAGATAAATCTGTGTCTCTAGATAGTTCGCTAACATTACTTTTCACATACTCTGCATCTATTGTGATATTTTCTCCACCTTTGTCGGCTGCAGAAAAACTAATATCTTCTAAAACTCTTTCAAGAATTGTATGAAGTCTTCGTGCCCCGATATTTTCAATTGTTGAATTTATATCAACAGCAAGAGTTGCAATGGCGTCAATTCCATCCTTACTGAAGTTGATTTTGACATTCTCAGTTCCCAATAAAGCTTCATATTGTTTAATCAAACTATACTTCGGTTCAGTAAGTATACGTTTAAAGTCCTCTTGCGTTAATGCTTTTAAGCTTACTCTTATCGGTAGCCTTCCTTGCAGTTCGGGCAGTAAATCCGATGGTTTTGATAGTTGAAAAGCGCCTGAAGCGATAAACAGTATATGATCTGTTTTTATAGTCCCATGCTTTGTATTAACGGTTGTGCCTTCAATTAGTGGAAGAAGATCTCTCT
Organism: uncultured Pelagibacteraceae bacterium; assembly: GCA_902518415.1. GTDB lineage: Bacteria > Pseudomonadota > Alphaproteobacteria > Pelagibacterales > AG-422-B15 > CACNXQ01. The sequence continues at coordinate 5,604 of CABYGA010000004.1, forward strand.
GAACACCCTCTCGAGATACATCACCACCTACTCTCTCACTGCGTGCGCAGACTTTATCTATTTCATCAATGAAAACGATACCATTATCTTCGACTGCTTTTTTTGCCTCATTTACGATTTGGTCTGTATCAATAAGTTTATCAGACTCTTCATTTACAAGTGTTTCGTATGAGTCTTCTACAGTCATTTTCTTCTTTTTTGTCTTTGGACCCATTGCTTTACCTAGCATATCATTGAGATTAATCATACCAACACCAGCTCCTTGTCCTCCTTGCAAATCAATTGTAGGAAACGATCCAGTATCTTGAACTGATACTTCGATTTCTTTTTCTTCAAGCTCTCCGTTCCTTAATTTTTTTCTAAAACTTTCACGCGTAGTAGGTCCAGCGCCAGGACCAACTAATGAGTCCAACACTCGTTCCTCAGCTGCTAGTTGTGCCTTAGCTTTAACTTCTTTTCTTTTAATCTCACGCACCATAGTGATGGCAATTTCAATTAAATCACGAACAATAGACTCAACATCTCTTCCAACGTAACCAACTTCGGTAAACTTTGTTGCTTCAACTTTCATAAAAGGGGCTTGAGCTAGTTTTGAAAGTCTTCTAGAGATTTCTGTTTTACCAATACCAGTCGGTCCAATCATTAAAATATTTTTTGGAAGAACTTCTTCTCTCATATCTTCGGGAAGTTGTTGTCTTCTCCACCGGTTTCTTAGTGCAATAGCAACTGACTTCTTGGCATCATCCTGACCAATAATATATCTATCCAGTTCAGAGACTATTTCTCGAGGTGAAAATGCTTGCATGATTAATATTCTATTTTTTCTAGAGTAATATTGTTATTGGTGAAAACACAAATTTCTCCTGCAATCTTAAGTGACTTCAAAGCAATTTCCTCAGCGGTTAAATCACTATCGATAAGTGCTTTTGCTGCAGACAATGCATAGTTACCGCCACTTCCGATGCCAATGATAGATCCCTCAGGATCTAATACGTCACCCATTCCAGTAATAAGCAATGAGGTAGATGAGTCAGCAACAGTCAGTAGTGCTTCCAGCCTTCTAAGATATTTGTCAGTTCTCCAATCTTTAGCAAGCTCAACACACGCTCTTGTTAATTGTTTTGGGTGCTTTTCTAATTTTGCTTCTAGTCTTTCAAATAAGGTAAATGCGTCGGCGGTTGCTCCTGCGAAGCCAGCAATGACACTTCCGTCTCCAATTTTTCTCACTTTTTGGGCTGTACCTTTAATTACAGTATTGCCTAAACTTACCTGCCCATCTCCAGCAACGACTACTTGATTGCCCTTTCGAACACTGATGATTGTAGTCCCGTGCCATGATGTACTTTGTTGATTTTCCATTATTCATGATATGTGGCTATTTATTTGATAACTTCAAGGCTATTTATTGCTCAAAAATTATATTTTTTATAGATAAATCAGTAATTTATTGATAAAAACCGAGTGGATTTTGATATGAGAACTGCAAATTATAAAAGAGAGACAAAAGAAACTTCCATTAACGTTGAAATCAATATTGATGGCACAGGTTCGTATAATGTGAAAACTGGAATAGGTTTCCTTGACCACATGTTGGAACAATTTTCAAAGCATTCGTTAATCGACATGAACGTTAAGGCTACAGGTGATACACATATTGATTACCACCACACAACAGAAGACACTGGTATTGCAATAGGGGAATGCTTGTCAAAAGCGTTAGGTAATAGACAAGGCATTAATCGTTACGCTCACTCTTACATACCAATGGATGAAACACTTTCAAGAGTTGCTCTTGATCTTTCAAATCGTCCTTACTTAATATGGAATGTAAAATTTAGTGCTCCTAAAATTACTTCTTCACAAGGTGATTTTGATACAGAGCTTTTTAAAGAATGGTTTCAGGCATTTGCGCAGGCAAGTGGAACGACCCTACATGTTGAGAATATTTATGGAGAAAATAATCACCACATCATTGAGTCATGCTTTAAAGCCCTTGCACGAAGCTTAAGATTAGCAGTTCAAGTAAATGAACGTGAGGGCAACATAGTACCTTCTACAAAAGGTCAACTATAATTATGCTTAAAGAAGGTCAAAAACTTCCATCCTTTAAGCTTAATAACCAAAAGGGTGATGCAGTTAAACTACCAGCTAAAGATATGACCCTTATTTATTTTTACCCAAAAGCCGATACTCCAGGCTGCACAAAGGAATCTTGTGAATTCCAAAGTAATTTAAAAAAATTCAACAAGTTTGAGACCACGGTTTTTGGAATTTCAAAAGACTCTGTTCAACGTCAAAGTAAATTCGCCGAAAAATATAAATTAAAATTTAATCTTCTTTCTGATGAGAGTGAAAAAATTTGCGAAAAATTTGGAGTTTGGGTTAATAAAAGTATGTATGGACGAACCTATAAGGGAATTGAAAGATCAACTTTTCTTGTGGGCAAAAATGGCAAGATCCTAAAAATATGGCGAAAAGTAAAAGTTAATAATCATGTCGAGGAAGTTTTAGATACTATTAAAGAATTCAGTAAATGAATCTAGCTATAATAAATTTCGGTTCAGGAAATTTACATTCTGTTCATAAAGCTTTTGAAAGCGTAAGCTCAGATTTAAGCAATCCTTACAATATTATTGTGACCAATGATCCTAAAGAGATTCAGTCAGCCGATAAGATTGTGTTGCCTGGAGTAGGTGCTTTCGGTGATTGTAAAAATGCAATTTTAAACATAGAAGGTTTGCATGCATCACTTGAAGTTTCGGTTATAAAAAACAAAGTCCCTTTTATGGGGATATGCGTGGGTATGCAGTTGCTGGCTGATCTATCATATGAGTTTGGTACACACTCAGGCTTTGGTTGGATACCAGGTGAAGTAAGAAGAATTACATCTCCTAAAGAATATAAGATCCCTCACATGGGATGGAATGAGATTGCGTTTTCAGACCACAAGTTATTTGATAATTGTGAGCAAGGGTCAGATTTTTATTTTGTTCACAGTTTTTATTTTCAGAATCAAAAAAATGAACATTCTATAGCTACGACTAAATACCCTGATCAAATTACGGCGGCAGTTTGCAAGGAAAATATATGTGGTACACAATTTCATCCTGAAAAAAGCCATATAAATGGAAAAAAAATAATTCATAACTTTTTAGAGTGGAAGCCATAATGATCTTATTTCCCGCTATTGATTTGAAAGATGGTAAATGTGTACGCCTTGTCCAGGGCGATTTTAATAAATCTACTACTTATAATAATTCACCCTTAGATCAGGCTAAGTTATTTGAAGATCTAGGGATAAGTTGGCTTCATTGTGTAGATTTAGATGGAGCTTTGGCGGGTCAATCAGAAAATGTAAAGTCAATTGAAGAGATTGCGTCAAAAACAAATTTGAAATTGCAATTTGGTGGAGGTATTCGAAATATAAAATCAGTTGAAACCTTAATCAATATTGGCATACAAAATGTAATACTTGGAACAGCAGCATTTGAAGATTATGAATTATTTCAAACTGCTATTCAGAAATATCCAAACAAAATGTCTATTGCACTAGACATTAAAAATGAGCAAGTCGCTCTTCGTGGTTGGAGAGAAGTTAAGTCAATTAATCTCGCGAAATTTTTACTATCGATTGAAGGTTTAAAAATAAATTCAATTATATGTACAGACGTGATGAGAGATGGAATGAAAAAAGGAATTAACTTTGATATGCTGGAGAATGTCATGAAAATGACGAGCTTTTTGTGTGTTGCTTCAGGCGGCGTATCGTCAATTGATGATATAAAAAATATCAAAGGTAAAAACTATTCTCAAATGAAAGGTGTCATTGTTGGTAAAGCAATTTATGACAAAAACATTGATATTAAAGACGCATTAAAAATATTAAGTAAATAATGTTAAAAAAAAGAATTATACCCTGTTTAGATGTTGATAACGGCAGAGTTGTTAAAGGGGTTAATTTTATTGATCTAGTTGATGCAGGAGATCCAGTAGAACAAGCTATAATCTATAATGCTGAAGGAGCTGACGAGCTTTGTTTTTTAGATATTACTGCGTCAAGTGATAACAGAGACACATTGCTAGAGGTGGTAAAAAAAACAGCTGAGAATTGTTTCATACCTCTTACTGTAGGTGGAGGTGTCAGGAATTTGGATGACATTTCACGTTTACTTCATTTTGGAGCAGATAAAGTTTCAATAAATACAGCGGCAGTTGATAATATTGATTTAGTAGCTGAGGCTGCAAACAAGTATGGTTCATCAACAATCGTGATCGCTGTAGACGCAAAAGAAACCGCTGAAAATCAATGGAAAGTATTCACTCATGGTGGGAGAAAAGAAACCAACATTGATGTTGTTACTTACTGCAATGAAGTGGCAAAACTAGGTGCTGGAGAAATATTACTTACATCAATGGATAGAGATGGAACAAAAAGTGGGTTTGACAATAAACTATTAAAAGCTGTTACTTCAAAAGTTAATGTACCAGTTATTGCGTCAGGTGGGGTTGGCAACTTGAGTCATCTTCTCGATGGCATTCTTGAAGGGGAGGCAAGTGCATTACTGGCTGCTTCTATTTTTCACTTTGGTGAATACAGCATAGGTGAAGTTAAAAGATATCTTGCTGATAATAATATTCCAGTTAGGATCTAATCATGAAAGGATATTGGATCGCAAAAGTAAATGTACTTCATCCCGATAAACAAAAGATGTATGCTGAACTTGCCTCTAAGGCAGTGCAAAAATACGATGGTAAGTTCTTAGTGCGTGGAGGAAGTCAGGTTATTGCTGAGGGAAAAGAGTACGAACGAAATGTCGTAGTAGAATACTCTTCATTTGATAATGCAAAAAAAGCTTATAACAGTAAAGAATATCAAGAGGCAAAAAAATTGCTTGGTGAAGATAAGGATAGACTTTTTGCTATTGTTGAAGGTTATGAATAATGGTTAATAAAGTTGATGTTCTTGTTCGATTATTTGAGACTATTGAAAAACGTTCAAAAGAAGATTCCTCTAAATCATATACAGCCAAGCTCCTATCTGAAGGTAAAGCTAAATGCATTGAAAAATTAAAAGAAGAGTCTCTTGAAACAGTTGAAGCTGCAGAGCAAGGTAACGCAGAACAAATAATATATGAATCTGCTGATCTCATATATCATTTGCTTGTACTCTGGAAAAAATTTGATATTTCAGCTGACCAAATATATGCAGAGCTAGAAAGCAGGGAAGGTAAAACAGGGTTGCGTAAATAATGAGTTACGACAAAGATAATATATTTGCAAAAATAATAAGAGGTGAGATTCCCTGTGATAAAATTTATGAAGATGACTTTGTACTTTCTTTTAAAGATATAAGGCCTCAAGCACCTTCCCACGCATTAATTATTCCTAAAGGAAACTATCTAGACATTAATGACTTTAGTTTAAACGCCAGTGATAATGAAATTATTGGGTTTAATAGGGCTATTGCGAAGGTTGCGGATATGTTGGGTATTAGTGAAAATTCAGGAGGAAATGGTTATAGAGTTATAGCGAATGCTGGAAATGACGCACATCAAGAAGTACCACATCTTCACTTTCATTTATTAGCTGGAAGACCTTTGGGTCCAATGGTTTTTCCAGAAAAACCAAATTAAGAGTAATTTATAATGACAAGTAAGATTTCAGACGAAGAACTGGTAAATTTATTTAATAAAAATAAACTATTTAACCTATTCAACATGACAGTTCTTGAAGTGAATACTGATGCTGGAAGTATTAAAATGGAATTTGAAGTAGAGCAAAAATATTGTAATCCTGCAGGTGATGTTCAAGGAGGTATCGTAAGTGGGATGGTTGATGATGCTACTGCTCTTGCCTTTATCTTTCAAAACCATTTTAAAAAAAGACCGCCAACTATAGAACTAAAAACTAATTTTCTATACCCTACAAAACCAGGAAAAGTAATTGGATATGGCCAAGTAGTTAAATCAGGAAAAAATATTGCTTTCCTAGAAGGAAGACTTGAACAAAACAACAGAACTGTTGTCACAGCCACATCTACTTGTGTAATTGTAGATATGCCTCAAGTAAATTTAAAAAAAATGATGGGAGAAAAAAAATGATTAATAAACAATGGATACTAAAAAATTTCCCTGTAGGAGATATTAAAGAAGGCGATTTAGTTATGGAAGAAACTTCTGTTCCAGAATTAAATGAAAACGACGTTTTGATAAGGAATATTTATTTATCACTTGATCCTGCTAACAGAGGATGGATGAGTGGGCGTGCCTCTTATGTTGATGCAATGCAAACTGGAGATGTTATGAGAGGCGGAACAATAGGCATAGTTGAGAAATCAAAAAACCAGAAATTTAAAGAAGGTGAGATTGTTAATTGTATGGGTGGATGGCAAGAATATTTTATCACCAATGGTAAAGGTGTTAGACAAATACCACAAGGTACTGGTTTTCCATTAGATAGTTATATGAGTATTTTGGGAATGACAGGGATGACTGCTTATTTTGGTTTACTAGATATTACAAAACCTCAACCAGGTGAAACATTAGTTGTTTCAGCTGCAGCAGGTGCCGTAGGTTCTATAGTTTGCCAAATTGGAAAAATAAAAGGATGCAAAGTTATCGGTATCGCTGGTTCTGATGAGAAGTGTCAGTGGTTAGTAAATGATCTTGGCATAGATGGAGCAATAAATTATAAAACAGAAAATATTAGAAAAAGACTTAAAGATCTTTGTTCTGATGGAGTTGATATATATTTTGAAAATGTTGGAGGAACCATTACGGATGCTGTCCTTACAAGAATGAATATAAATGGAAGAATAAGTTTATGCGGCTTAATATCTGGCTATAACGCTGAATCATTAGTACCTGGACCAGCATGGGGAAACCTATTGATCAAAAGAATAATGCTTAAAGGTTTCATTGTTTTTGACTATTTTAAAAGATACATAGAGGCTTACCAAGACCTTACAACTTGGATCAAAGAGGGAAAAATTAAATATAAAAACCACATAGTTCCTGGTTTAGAGAATGCAGAAAACTCTATTAAAAAGTTATTTTCAGGAGAAAATGATGGGAAATTAATAATAAAAGTTTCAGAAGATACGACTCAAAACTAAACCAATGAAAAAAGTTTTAATCTTCAGCAATGGGGAGCAAATTGGAGATGGCATTTTAAAATTGCCAATTGTTTATCAATTAAAAGATAGATTTCCAAACTATGAAATTCATTGGATGACTGACACAATCTATACGGAGTATAATCAAAGACTAAAAAAGTTTACCTCAAACTATATCGACAAAATATGGGAAAAAGCAAAATTAAACCCCTTCTTTTGGAAAAAAATCTCAAATGTTTATAATTTAAATAACGAAGAATTTGATATTATTATTGATACGCAAAAAGCTGTGCCCAGAACCATTGCCTTAAAGAGGTTAAAAACAAAAATTTTTATTTCATCTACGGCTAACTGGTTTTTTTCAAACTTAAAACCTAAAGCTTTTAGTAAAGAAAGAAAATTTTATATAAAAAGTATTATTGAAATGCTTGACCTAGTTTCAAATTATGAAGATAAAAAAGAATTTGAAATAGATATTCCTCAATCAATAACAGAGACCTTAAATAAATTGTTTGACCCCAGTAAAAAGTATATTGGTATTGCGCCTGGTTCAAATACTCCAACAAGGATTTGGTCATTTGATAAATACTTAGAAGTAGCTAAATTTTATGAAAAAAAAGATTTCAATATTGTTTTTTTTCTTGGACCAGAGGAACAAAATCTTCGTAAAGAAATAATTGATGTCATAGATAATCCTCTTTTTCCTGAAGAAGAAGTTCAAAATTATCCAGGAATTGAAGTGGTAATGGCATCAACAAATTATTTAGATATTGCTATAACTAATGACAGCGGAACTGGTCAAATGCTCTCAACTAATATGTGTCCATTGTTAAAAATCTGTGGTCCAACAAGTGCAGTCAAATTTTTAAATGACCAATTCACAAACATTAATTTTATTGCGTCGCAGAGTTTTGGTGGAGATGATATAAATTTAATAACTTCAGATGCAGTAATTAATGAAATTGATAAAATTTTAGATAGTTAAATTTTATAATCTAGCCCCGTAGACTTGTATTACCTTAGAAGCAAATTTAACTCCTTCTTTACCACATTCTTCAAGGGGCTGTCCCTGAATATATTTTAACAAAAATCCTGCTGCAAATAGATCACCAGCTCCCGTTGTATCAACAAGATTGTCTATTTTTTGGGGTTCAATTTTAATTACTTCTTCATTATTTATAATCATTGCCCCATTTTCACCAAGTGTTATTGCGAATATCTTATTTTTATCTTTGATAATGTTTATGCTCTCATCCAAGTCTGATGTTCCTAATAGAGATTTAATCTCCTCTTCGTTTGCAAAAATAATATCAGCTTCTTCATTAATTAAACTTAAAAAGCTCTCTTTAAAACGTTCAATACAAAATACGTCAGATACACTGAAGGCTACAATTTTATTATTTTCCTTAGCTACCTTTGTCGCTTTTTTGATTGCAACTTGGGCATCATCTAGGTCCCAAAGATACCCCTCTAGATAAGTGATTTTTGATTGTGAAATAACATCTTCATTAACATCATCAGAATTTAGCTTTTGGGAAATTCCTAAATACGTACTCATCGTCCTTTGAGCATCAGGGGTCACCATAACTAGGCATCGCCCTGTTTCACTCTCATCAGACTGAGGGACATTCGCAAAAAATACATTTTCTTTATTTAATCCATCAACAAATGCGTTCCCTACTTCATCTATTCCAACTTTTCCAATAAAAGCTGTTTTCATATTATTTTGAGCTAGAGCAACTATTGAGTTTGCAACCGATCCACCAGACACAGTTTTTTTAATATCAATTTTCTCTGAGATATTTTTAATACCATCTAAATCCACTAGAGACATGAGGCCTTTTCTCAATTCGTGCTCGTTCAAAAATTGATCTTCTACGTCTGTAATTACGTCAACGATAGAATTACCAATACCTACGATGTCATATTTATTATCTACCATGTCTCCACCCAAGGTCGCAGATCTATTTCATAAGTCCACGCGTTTTTTGGTTGATTATGTATCATTAAGTAGTTCTGTGCAATATCATCCGGATTCATTAGTCCATCGACTTTTTTCTTTTCTTTCACATAATCAGGAAACAATTCATTGACCCATGGGGTATCAATTGCCCCATCAATAACAACATGCGCAACATGAATTCCTTTAGGCCCTAACTCTCTTGCCATACTCTGTGATAAAGCCCGCTTTGCATGCTTTGCTCCTGAAAAAGCGGCAAAACCCTCTTTACCCCTGACGCTTGCCGATGCACCAGTAAAAATTATAGTCCCTTTTTTTCTAGGAACCATTTTTTTTGCAACTTCTCTCCCCATAAGAAATGCACCGAATGCAGCCATTTCCCAAACTTTATAATACTTTCTTGATGTTGTTTCTAATATGCCGTACCTGATATTTGCCCCTATGTTGTATACTGCAACCAAGATCTCTCCGATTTCGTTTTCAATTTTATTAATTAAACCAATGACATCATCCTCTTTTCTCGCATCAAGTGAATAAAAGAAACATTCACCACCATTTTTTTTAATTTCTTCAGCTAACTCAGATAACTTATCACCATTTCTTCTTGCAACCACAACAGTAAAACCATCATTTGCAAAAACTCTTGCTATTGACGAACCTAGACTATCACCAGCGCCAATTATCAATGCTACTTTATTTGTCATATCGAAAGAAATCTAGCAGTTACCGTCAAACTATCAACTCCCTATTGTAAATATATCTATTAAGGTTTTTTTGTTTGTACTGGTTTTTTTCTGTCAGGAAAACAGGTCTTGCAAATCTTGCATTCTAAGCCAAAACATTTTCTTGCTTCACAATACTCTCTTCCATAAAAAATAATTTGTAAATGAAGTTTATTCCAACTATTCATTGGAAAGACTTTTTTTAAATCTTTTTCTGTTTGAGTTACATTTTTTCCATTAGTAAGTCCCCATCTTTGCGCTAATCGATGAATATGTGTGTCAACAGGAAAAGCTGGATGACCAAAACCTTGTGACATTACTACACTAGCTGTTTTATGGCCAACACCAGGAAGCTTTTCAAGTTCGTCAAAACTTTCTGGTACCTTGCCACTGAAACTATTTACTAATATTTTAGATAATTTATGGATTGCGCTAGACTTCTGGGGGGCAAGGCCACACGGTCTTATAATTTTGTATATTTTATTTTTAGATAACGTTTGCATTTTTTTTGCATTATTTGCTTCTTTAAAAAGTATTGGTGTAATTTCATTCACTCTTTTATCAGTACATTGTGCGCTTAAAAGAACAGAAATTAAAAGTTCAAATTTGTTCTTGTGATTTAGAGGTATAGGAGTTTTAGGATATATTTTATTTAATATACCCATTATTTTTGTTGCTCGTTCAGCTCTTTGCATAAGCAATTTATTACTGTTCTAAATATTCAAAACGTCGTTCATCAAAAAAAGACCTGGTCCTTTATCCATTCCCCATTTTACAGCTTGAAGTGCCCCATTGGCAAAAATGCCCCTATTTTCAGCTATATGCTGAATTTTAATCGTTTCATCATTCGATGAGAATATTACCTCATGGTCTCCAATGGTTTCACCTTTTCTAAAAGACGACATTACAATTTTATTTTTTATATTTTTACCAATTGTATTTGTGCGATTAATCTTCATTACATTTTCCAATTTTTTATTTTTCCCCCTAGCAGCAGCTTTACCAAGCATTATTGCTGTTCCTGACGGCGCATCAATTTTATGTTTATGATGAGTTTCATTTATTTTTATATCAAAAGAGCTATCTAATTTTGAGGAAGCAATTTTTATGATACTCTCTAATAAATTTATTCCCAAACTCATATTTCCAGATTTAATAATTGTGGCGTGCTGTGCTGCAAAATCTATTTTGCGTAACTGACTTTTGCTGAACCCAGTTGTTCCAATTACGTGAACAATTCTCGCTTGTGCAGAATATTTTGCATGCTCTAATGTTGCTTTTGGAACTGTAAAATCAATAACTGCATCAGCTTTTGCAAATAGTTCAATAATGTTATCTGTAATTAAAATACCAGTTTTTTTTATTTTTAAAATTTGACCTATATCTTTTCCTATTGAAGGATGACCAACGCTCTCGGTTGCTCCAAACAATGTAAAAGATTTATCTTGAAGAATTCTTTTTGCTATTTGCGTGCCCATACGACCTGAAGCACCCGTTACAATTACTTTAATTTTTTTCATTTTTTAAAGATAATTCAAATAAAGAAAAAAGTAATGGTATTTAATTTTTTGTTTTCCAGAAATCTCTGGCTTTTTTAAAAAAAGCTGAGCTGAGAGGATTTTCTTCATTATTACTGACTTCTTGAAAGGATTTTAGAATCTCAATTTGTTTTTTGTTTAAATTTACAGGTGTTTCAACTTTGGTTTGTATATATAAATCGCCAAGATATCCACTTCTTACGTTAGGCATTCCTTTTGATTTAAGTCTAAATTGATCTCCTGTTTGAGTTCCCTGAGGTATTTTTAATCTTGCTTTACCACCATCTATAATAGGCACATCAATTGATCCGCCAACTGCAGCATCAATCATTGAAATAGGTACCTCGGCAAAAAGATTTTCATCTTCTCTGGCAAATATACTATGTTCGTTGACATTAACAAAAATATACAAATCGCCTTGTTGACCACCATTTGTGCCAGCTTCACCCTCGCCACTTAGTCTTATTCTTGATCCATCATCAACTCCTTTTGGTATTTTAACCATTAGACTTTTTGTTTTTTGAGTTCTGCCGGAACCACGACATGGATTACAAGGATCAGATATTGTTGAACCCGTTCCCTGACAGGTAGGACAAGTTTGTTGGATCGAAAAGAAACCTTGTTGTGATCTAATTTGTCCTCTTCCCCCACATGATTGACACGTGATGGGTTGACTTCCTTTAGATGCTCCTGAACCAGAGCATATCTCACATTGAACCTGTGTAGGTATTTTTACTTTGAATTTTTTTCCATTATAGGCTTCTTCAAGTGAAACTGAAATATCATATCTTAAATCGGATCCACGATTGTTTGACTTTCTTCTTCTGTTTCCACCTCCTCCAAAAAAAGATGAGTCACCACCAAAAAAATCCTCAAAAATATCCTGAAAAGCTGATGAAGAAAAATCAAATCCACCACCACCTTGTCCAGAGCTTCCGTCGACAGCTGCATGTCCAAACTGATCATAAGCAGACCTTTTTTCTTTATCTTGAAGAACTGCGTATGCCTCACTAGCTTCTTTGAATTTTACTTCAGCTTCTGCGTCCCCCTGATTTCGATCAGGGTGATATTTCATCGCAAGTTTTCTATAGGATTTTTTTATCTCGGAACCGTCAGCAGTCTTGGATACACCAAGAACTTCATAATAGTCTCTTTTTGACATAAGCTTACCCGCTTACGATTCTTTATTGTCTTCTTTAACTTCTTCAAATTCTGCATCAACAACTTTTTCATTGTTTTCTTTTGCATCATTAGGTTCACTGCCTGCTGGCCCACCTTCTGGTGAAGGAGCATCTTGTTGTTGAGCTTTATACATAGCTTCACCTAGTTTCATAGAAGATTGAGTTAATGCTTCCAGTCCACTTTTAATTTTTTCTATGTCATCAGAGGCAATTGCTTCTTTCAAAGTCTTAATATCATTCTCGATTGCATTTTTTTCTTGATCTGAAACTTTGTCGCCAAATTCTTTAAGATTTTTTTCTGCAGAGTGTACCATCGTATCAGCTTGATTTTTAACATCGACGGTTTCTCTTTTCTTCTTATCAGACTCTGCATTTGCCTCAGCTTCTTTTACCATCTTTTCTATTTCTTCTTCGCTTAGGCCACCAGATGCTTGAATTTTAATCTGTTGTTCTTTTCCAGTTCCTTTATCCTTGGCGGATACATTTACAATACCATTAGCATCAATATCAAAAGTCACTTCAACCTGAGGCACTCCTCTTGGTGCCGGTGGAATTCCAACAAGATCAAAATTGCCCAGAAGCTTATTATCTGATGCCATCTCTCTTTCGCCTTGGCATACACGTATTGTCACTGCTGTTTGATTATCATCGGCAGTAGAGAAAACCTGACTTTTCTTCGTAGGTATTGTCGTATTCTTATCGATAAGTTTTGTGAATACTCCACCTAAAGTTTCAATACCAAGTGAGAGAGGGGTAACATCTAGCAATAAAACATCTTTAACATCACCTTGAAGTATTCCTGCTTGGATAGCAGCACCTTGAGCTACTACTTCGTCAGGATTAACTCCCTTATTAGGTTCCTTGCCAAAAAAGTTTTTAACTGTTTCAATTACTTTTGGCATTCTTGTCATGCCACCAACAAGAACAACTTCGTCAATTTCACCCGCACTTAAACCTGCATCCTTTAACGCGGCATCACATGGTTTGATTGTTTTTTCGATTAAATCATCAACTAATGTTTCAAGTTTAGCTCTTGTAACTTTAATATTTAAGTGTTTTGGGCCAGATTGATCTGCCGTAATAAACGGAAGATTGATTTCTGTTTGAGAAGTAGATGATAATTCTATTTTAGCCTTCTCTGCTGACTCTTTGAGTCTCTGTAAGGCTAATTTATCTTTCGTCAGATCAATATTATTTTCTTTCTTAAATTCATCAGCTAAATAACTGAGAAGTCTTGAGTCAAAATCTTCTCCACCAAGGAATGTATCACCATTAGTTGATTTAACTTCAAATACTCCATCACCAATCTCTAATATTGAAATATCAAAAGTACCTCCACCCAAATCATAAACAGCAATTGTTTTGCCATCTTTTTTGTCTAGACCATATGCTAGTGCAGCAGCCGTGGGCTCATTAACAATTCTTTCAACTTCTAGTCCAGCTATTTTACCTGCGTCTTTAGTGGCTTGTCTTTGCGCATCATTAAAATAAGCTGGTACGGTAATCACTGCTTTCTCAACAGACTCTCCTAAATATCTCTCTGCATCTTCTTTTAGTTTTTGTAATACAAACGCAGAAATTTGTGACGGAGAATACTTTTCATTTCCAGACTCTACCCATGCATCACCATTTTCTGATTTTATAATTTTAAATGGCACCATGTCTGAGTCTTTTTTAACCATTGGATCTTCAAAAGAACGACCCATGAGTCTTTTAATAGCAAAAAAGGTATTTTCTGGGTTTGTTACGCCTTGTCTTTTAGCTGGTTGACCAACTAGTTTTTCACTTTCAGCACCAAAGCTTATTATGGAAGGTGTAGTACGTGAACCCTCCGCATTTTCTATTACCTTTGGATCTTTACCATCCATTATTGAGATACAACTATTAGTTGTTCCTAGATCTATTCCAATTACTTTTCCCATAAAATTCTCTTTGTTTGATTTGACTTATATATAGGTAGTTGATTTTTGTGTGCAACCCCCCTCAATAGAAAGTATTTTTACTAAATTCGCTGATATTTTATTGATTTATATTATTGATATTATTAGTTTTTTTTCTTGACGACACCTACCATAGCAGGTCTTAAAAGCCTATCCCCTATACGGTATCCCTCTTGTACTACCTCAGTAATGATACCAGGCTGCTTATCAGGATTTTCTACTTCGAACATAGCTTGATGCAAGTTTGGATCAAAATTTTGGTCTAAAGAATTAATTTTTTCAATTTTGAACTTTTCAAAAACCGTTATTATTTGTTTTTCTGTTAATTCAATACCTTCAACAAACTGTGAAATATTTTGATCTGATTTTTTTAATTCATCTAGATCTATCGATTTTAATGCTCTCTCTAAATTATCCAATACAGACAAGATTTCTTTTGCGAAACTAGAAATAACATAGTTACTGAGATCCTCTTTTTCTCTGTCAAATCTTTTTCTTAGATTATCGTTATCTGCGAGAGATAGTAAAATTTGATTTTCTGCCTCTTTTAACTTTTCTTCGAGTTCTGAATGGTCAATATTTTCCTTTACCTGAACTTCTTCAATATTCTCTTCAGTTTTTTTTTCAGAAATATTCTTTTTTTTGTCTTTTGCCATATCTTTTTTTGAATATGTAATGATCTATATTATTTTCGTCAATACATAGTATAATGAATTTATTAATATGAGAAATACAAGAAAAACTAGCGATCTTCGAAAATTTGAAATTATTCCGAATTTCTCCTCATATCCAGAAGGCTCTTGTATGATAAAATTTGGTGAAACTCACGTATTGTGTAACGCGTCTTTAGATCAAAATGTTCCAAGGTGGCTTAAAAATTCTCAGCAAGGCTGGGTAACTGCTGAATATGGAATGCTTCCTAGATCAACATCTGAAAGAATGTCCAGAGAAGCTGTCAGAGGCAAACAATCAGGAAGAACACAAGAAATACAACGTTTGATTGGCAGATCGTTGAGAGCGGTAACAGATCTTAGTTTGTTAAAAGATATGCAAATTTTAATTGATTGTGATGTAATTCAAGCTGATGGCGGAACACGAACCGCTTCAATATCAGGTGCGTTTGTAGCACTGCAGTTATGTATCCAGAACATGATAGGGAAAAAGATTATAAAAACTAACCCAATAAAGGAAAATCTTGCGGCTATAAGCTGTGGTATAGTCGATAATGTTCCGTTGCTTGATCTAGATTTTATTGAGGATCAAAATGCTGAGGTAGATGCTAATTTTGTCATTACAGAAACAAATAAAATAGTTGAGATACAAATGACATCTGAAAAAAAACTTTGCACAGAAAATGAATTTAATTCCATGTTTGAATTGGCGAAATCAGGTATTAGTCAAATAATTCAATCCCAAAAAATACTTTTAGAAGGTAAATAATCTGTTAAAGGATATTGTAATAGCAAGTCATAATTCTGGAAAAGTATCGGAAATAAAATCTTTATTAAAACCGCTAGGTTATAATATTATTTCTGCCAAAAAACTTAAAATCAATGAACCTATTGAAAATGGTCTTACATTTGAAGAAAACTCTCTTATCAAATCAAAAAATGCTGCATTAAAATCTAAATTGCCAGCTATAGCTGATGATAGTGGCCTTTGTATTTCATCATTAAATAATGAACCTGGTATTTATTCTGCGAGATGGGCGGGTAAGGAAAAAGATTTCAATATTGCTATAGAAAAAATAGAAAAGAAAATGGAAAAAAATAATTATTTTAATAAATCTAGCAGAAAAGCTTTTTTTTGTTGTGCTTTATCAATCTATTTTCCAAACAATGTAAGCAGAGTTTTTGAAGGTAAGATTTACGGACATGTTCAATTTCCTCCAAAAGGCAAGAATGGTTTTGGGTATGATCCAATTTTTGTTCCTAAAGGTTATAAAAAAACATTTGGCGAAATGAATTTTAATTACAAAGAAAGAATAAGCCACAGAGCAATTGCATTTAAGAAGTTGTCAAATTTTTTATATAAAATAAAAAATTAATTTCTAATTACAAACTTACCACTGCCTACATGGAATATTAAAGGTCTACGTTCCACTCTTCCACTTTCATCAAAACGGAACCACCCATTTATACCTATATACCCTAAATTAGAGTGAAGAATTTCCTTAGTAATTTTCTTATGTTCTATATTCAAGCTGCTGATTAAACCTACTAAATCGTAAGCTAAAGGAGCTAATGCGTGAGGATTATTTTTGTAAATCTTTTTATATTCTTTTTTAAATTTTCTTTGGCCATTTAAGTCTAAGGACGAAAAATATGAATTCTTCATTGATGGCTCTTTAAGAATTAATTCTTTTCCCCAAATAGAATTTCCAATGAATTTTACTTTTTTAGGGTCAACATCATAATAAGGCAGTATTGAAATAAAATTTGTTAATTCGCTAAATGATCGAGCAATTATTATGATAGCTTCAAAATCTACCTCACCCAAAGTATCCTTATTTCTTAATAATTTTAATTCTTTTAACGAAGACTCAGATTGCAATTCTTCTAGAAGCTTAACTCGATTATCCAAGTCTAATTTTCTTTCATCATAATTTGAAACTTCCCTCGCTATTTTATAATAGTCGGGATCTTTAGTTGGATAAAAAATAAATTGTGAAGATGAATTATTATTTGTATTATGGAATTTATTAATTTCATCTTTTACTTTGTTTCCGTATTTATTATCAGGAACGATAACCACAAATTTATCAATTCCCCTATCAATTGAATATTCGTAGATTTTCTTTAATTCATCTTCAATAGTTAATCCAAAAACATAGACATCACGATCACTTACATCAGAATTATTAGAAAATGTTATAATTGGAATATTTTGATCATCCAAGTATTCTTTAACTTTTAAAACTGTTTTGGTAAATATTGGCCCAAGAATCAAATCAACATCATTACTAATTAAGTATGATAGATTTTTATATAGTTGGTTTTCTTCTCCTGTATCGACTATGTAAAATTCTAAATTTTCGTTATTGGTTGCTTCTAATGCGAATTGCGCAGAATCGAGCAGAGATTTACCTATCTGATAAAATTCTCCAGACAAAGGTAAAAGTAAGCCTAGCCTGAAAATCTTATCATCTTTTTCTATTAAATTGTTTATTTGAGCATTTGGATCTTCATCTTCTACTATAGTTTCTAGCAATTGTGTTTGATTGTATGTTAGTGTTTTCTTTGGAGTTAATTGGGTTGTTTCACAGCCATATAATAATAAACTTAAATAAAGAATTACTAAAATAAAAAACTTTTCTCTAAAATAAAACATGCAATCAAATTTAAATTTATCTTATATTACAAAGTTATTGGAACATGAGAAACCTCAAAGTGGTCTTTATATAGTTCCGACGCCAATAGGAAATTTATCTGATATTACGATAAGGTCATTAAAAATACTTTCTTCAGTCGACTTAATAATGAGTGAAGATACTAGAATTACAAAAAAACTTACATCGAAATATGGAATAAAATCTAAAATACAGTCATTTCACAAATTTAATTCTAAAAATAAAATTCCTGGAATAATAAAAAAAATAAGTTCTAATTTTTCTATTGCTGTAACTACAGATTCTGGAACACCACTTATTTCAGATCCTGGGGCTGACCTTGTGAAAGAATGCTTTGAAAACAATTTAAGTGTATTTTCTTTACCAGGTCCATCAGCACCAATAGCAAGCTTTGTTCTAGCAACTTTTCAAGCAGAAAATTTTACCTTCAGAGGTTTTTTTCCAAGAGAAAAAAAGAAAATAGAAAGTCAATTAGCAAGATTTAATGGAAGTGATTGTCCAGAAATATATTTTGAGTCACCTAAGAGAATTATTAAAACATTAAATGCAATATTAGAACTAAGTGGTGATTGCAAAATAACATTTGTTAGGGAGTTAACAAAAAAACATGAGGAAATTATCAATACTAATATCTCTGACCTTTTAGAGAAAATAAGTTTGAAAGAAAAAATATTAGGAGAGATAACATTTATTATTGAACCAATAATGAGCAAAATTACCAAACTTCCTGAAGAAGAAATTATTAAATTTGGTAATAGTTTACTAAATAAAGGTATGAATATCTCTGAGGTATCGCGTCTTATGTCAAAAGATTTGAGTATATCTAAAAGGGATATTTATCAGCTATTAATAAAAAATAGGAAATAATATAAAATTAATATAATTTTGAATGATGGCGCTTAACAAACTAACAATATTATCAATTTCTCTGTTATTTGTGTTGATACTAACAAATTGTTCTGTACCTGTAGCAACAGGAGTGGCTACAAAAGCGGCAACAGTTTCAAATTCGGACCGAAGCATTGGAGAGTATGTCGATGATGTACTGATAAAAGCTATTCTAAAAAACTCTTATTTTGATCAAAGTGAAAAAATATTTTTTAATGTTGATGTAGAGGTTTCTCAAGGGAGAGTATTATTAACCGGGACCGTTGATAATATAGATCTAAGAATAGAGGCTACTCGAATTGCATGGGGAGTGAAGGGAGTTCAAACTGTAATTAACGAAATTCAAATAAGTGAAAGCGATAACATATTAAATTTTGCAGATGATTTAGTTATTAGTACAAAAGTTTACGCAAAATTAATGCTTGATGAAGAAGTGAATTCTTTAAATTATAATATCGAAACTGTTAATAAAGTTGTTTACATAATTGGAATCTCAAACTCAAGTGATGAAAAGAAAAAAGCTATAGATCTTACTAAAGAGGTATTTGGAGTTGAGGAAGTAGTTGAATATATAACCATAAAATCTAAATAGGAGTTAGATTTATGAAATTTGGCTTTCAAATAGATCCTGTGCATACACTCAATCATGATACTGACAGTACTTTGCCAATGATATTGGAGTCACAAAAAAGAAAAAATAGAAATTTTATTTTCTCTCCAAGTTCTCTCACATTCAAAAAAAATACTGTATATGCTTTAGTAAAAGAAATTAAATTCAAGAATAACAAATTAAACAGTTATATTATAAGTAGCGAAAAAATATTAAATTTAAATTCGTTAAATTGTATTTTTATACGTCAAGACCCGCCTTATAATATGGAATATATATCATCAATGCATTTACTGGAGCAATTGAATCTAAAAACAAAAGTAATTAATAGTCCAGCAGGCATACGAAATGCTCCAGAAAAAATACTAATGTTGAAATTTAAAGATATCATTCCTCCAACGTTAATAACTAGATCTAGAAAAGAAATAGATCTTTTTATGAGCAGCTTTAAGAGATCTGTTATCAAGCCTCTTTACGGCAACGGAGGAAAGGGGATTTTTTTATTAGATAAGAAGGATAAAAATTATAATCAAATCATCGAGAAGTTTATAGATGAAGATAGTGTCCCTTTCATAGTACAAAAGTTTCTGCCAGAAATAATAAAGGGTGATAAAAGAATAATACTTATTAACGGTGAGCCTGTTGCAGCATTAAAAAGAATTCCTAAAACAAATGAGTTTAGATCAAACATTCACGTTGGGGGAAATACTAAGGCAGTAAAACTCTCGAAAAATGACAGAAAAATATGCAGTATTATCAAAGAAACTTTAATAAACGAAAAGCTGTTCTTCGCTGGTATTGATGTAATAGGAAATTATCTTACAGAAATAAATGTTACTTCACCAACTTGTATTCAAGAAATTAAAAAACTTCATAAGATTGATGTCGCAAAGATAATCTTTGATAAATTAGATGAATAGTTATTATTTGAATATTGTATGAGTATTAGGGCAAGAATATTAAATTATGCATTAAAAAAATATGTAAAGAAAGTTCAACCTCCAGTTGAAGATCGCTCTTATCTAGAAGCAAGAAAAATGATGAATCAAAAGGGCTATGAGGATACAAATAGTTCAATTGTAAATACTAGTTTGCAAAAATTTATATTTAATAAAAAAATCTCAAAAATTCAAACAAATGAGATTTATTTAGAAAATATTAGAACACTTTCTTTTGATCATGAAGAATTGAGTAAAGACAAGTGTATACTTTACTTCCACGGAGGTGGATATATTGCTGGCTCTCCTGAAACCCATCAAAATCTTTTATCAAGTATAGCTGAAAAATCTAATTTAAAAGTTTATGCAATTGATTATTCTCTTGCCCCTGAGAACCCTTTTCCGGCTGCACTTAATGATGCCGTTGAAAGTTATAAAAGTTTATTAAGAATGGGCTATAAGAGTAAAAATATATTCATAGGAGGTGACTCTGCGGGGGGCAATTTATCAATTGTAACTATATTAAAACTTCAAGAAATTAATGAACACTTGCCATCAAAAGTTTTTCTGCTTTCCCCGTGGGCTGACTTAACGGGAGAAGGCAGTAGTATTAGAGAGAATTCATTGTCGGATCCTTATTTGTCTTACGATGATTGGCTTAATACTGCTAAATCAATGAAAAAAACTGTTGAAGAGTGGTATGCTCCAAACCAGGACTGTAGGAATCCAATGATATCACCTATATTTGCAAATTTTAAAAATTTTCCTCGAACACTTATCCAGGTAAGTAATATTGAAATATTATTCAGTGACTCAATCACAATCTCAAACAATCTTAAGAATAACAATAATGGAGTGAAGTTGAGTATTTATAAAAATTTACCTCATGTTTGGCAAATCTTTGGATTTTTACCAGAGTCAAAAAAAGCAATTAATGAAATTTCAAATTTTTTAAAAGACTAATTCTTAAAAGCTGCAAGTGCAGCGAGATTAACAATATCAGAAACATTCGCACCTAAAGGAGCTATTTGAATACTCTCTTTAAACCCCACAAGATAGGGACCAACCAGATTTCCTCCACCTAATTCTTGTAACATTTTAGTAGAAATACTAGCGCTGTGAATTGCTGGCATAATCAAAAGATTAGCAGGACCAGAAAGTTTACAAAATGGATACAAGTTCATCAAATTTTTATTCAAAGCAGTATTTGCTCCCATTTCACCGTCATATTCAAAATCAAGTTTTCTTTCATCGAGTATTTTGATGGCATCCCTCATATAAACTGAGCGCTCAGTATACGGTGTACCAAAATTTGAATAAGAAACTAAAGCCGCTCTCGGTTCAATTCCAAATATTTCTTTTACAACTTCCGCACTTTCCTGCGTTATATTTGCAAGCTGTGCAGCGTTGGGCATGTCATGAACATTTGAATCTGCAACAAATATTGTTCTTCCGTTGCACAACATAACAGTCATTCCCAAAATTGTTTTATTAGGAATAGGATCTAATACATATTCTATGCTTTCTAGAGAAGCAGCAAAACTTCTTGTTAGACCGCAAACCATCGCATCAGCTTCATTAAGTGATACCATACAGGCAGCAAATACATTTCTTTCTTTGGTAAGAAGATTAAGGCAATCTTTTCTTAAAAAACCCTTTCTTTGAAGCCTGTTATAAATATGTTCAGCGTACCTATCGTGCTCTGCTTTATTTCTAGTACTATGAATTTCTATCTTATCAAAGAAATCAAGTCCCATTTCTTTCATTTTATTTTTAATTATTTCATCTCTACCAATTAGTATTGGTGTTCCCATTCCATTATTAAGGAATATTACAGCCGCTCGAATCATGTCCTCTTCCTCGCCTTCAGTGAAGATAACGCGTTTTGGGTTTTCTTTTACTTCTTGAAATATTTTTTGTAACAATCCAGCTGAGGGATTAAGTCTCGCTGATAACTCATTAGAATACCTGTCCATATCCACAATTGCTTTGCGCGCAACTCCAGTATCCATAGCAGCTTTGGCAACTGCAGGTGGAACTTTGCTAATAAGTCGAGGATCAAACGGAGAAGGTATTATATAATCAGGTCCATACTGTGGGCGCTTCCCGGGATAAGCGTTTGCAACTTCGTCAGGTACATCCTCTTTTGCTAAGTCAGCTATTGCTTTTGCAGCAGCTATCTTCATTTCTAAATTAATTGTTGTAGCTCTAACATCTAACGCCCCTCTAAATATGTATGGAAATCCTAAAACATTATTTACCTGATTAGGATAGTCGGATCTTCCTGTTGCAATTATTGCATCAGATCTACATTCTTTTACATCTTCGGGAGTAATTTCAGGTTCAGGGTTTGCCATAGCAAAAATAATCGGGTTATCAGCCATTGATAAGGCCATTTTTTGACTGATTATATTCCCAACTGATAAACCAAAAAAAATATCTGCACCAACCAGCGCATCCTCTAATGTCCTACAATCAGTTTTTATTGCATGAGCAGATTTCCACTGGTTCATGTTTTCTTTTCTTTCAGAGTGAATAACGCCCTTTGTATCGCAAAGTATTGCATTATTGTTAGGCATTCCCATTGCTTTGAGAAGCTCTAAACATGCTATGCCAGCTGCACCTGCACCGTTAACAACAATTTTTGCATTACTTATTTTTTTCCCACTAAGATCCAATGCATTTAGAAGGGCAGCTGTAGATATTATAGCAGTTCCATGCTGGTCATCATGAAATATTGGGATGTCCATTAGCTCTCTTAATGTGTCTTCAATGATGAAACACTCAGGTGCTTTGATATCTTCTAAATTTATTCCTCCAAAAGATGGGCCTAAATATTTAACAGAATTAATAAACTCGTCAGCATTCTCTGTATCAATTTCAAGATCAATTGAGTCAATGTCAGAAAACCTTTTAAACAAAACAGATTTACCTTCCATCACTGGTTTTGAGGCATGTGCGCCTAAATTACCAAGACCAAGTATAGCGGTTCCATTTGATACTACGGCAACTATATTGCCCTTACTCGTATAGTCATAGACTGCACTGGTGTCCTCTGCAATCGCATTAACTGGTGCCGCAACTCCAGGTGAATAAGCTAGAGACAAGTCCCTTTGTGTCTCAAGTGGTTTGGTTGCTTTAATTTCAATCTTTCCTGGCTTTCCCTGCGCATGAAAAACTAAAGCTTCCTTCTCACTAAAATGCTCAGCTCTATCCTTTTTCTTCATAAATCCCTTTTTGGCCATTTATATAGGTTTTTATCTCCGTTTCAAATTCAAAAACTATAAAATGGGAATGTATACTTAATTTTGACGATATTTAGATGAAAATAGATTAATAAACAACAATTATATGAATGTAATAAGATCATCATTTATCTATTCTTTTTTTACATCTGTAAGTCGAGTATTTGGATTCTTAAGAGATATCTTGATTGCAAATTTTTTGGGTACAGGAATATTTGCAGATATTTTTTTTGTAGCCTTTCGTTTTCCAAATACATTTCGCAGAATATTTTCAGAAGGGGCAGTAAATTCTGCATTCGTACCAGTTTACTCAAAGTTGATAAGTGAAAAGTTTTTGGAAGATGCAAAAAAATTTGCTGGAAATATCATTGTTATTTTTACAACCGTAACAGTAATTATTGTCATTATTATTGAGATATTCATGCCGACGTTTATTTTATTTTTGGCACCAGGTTTTGCCTTGAACGATGAAAAGCTGGAAGAACTAATTAACACATCAAGAATTATATTTCCTTTTCTTGTCATAATTAGTATTGGATCAATTTATTCATCTATTCTCAATGCAAATAATAAATTTGCCTTGTCAGCTTCGCTCCCAATAATTTTAAATCTCTTCATGATATTGGGAATACTATATGCTTATGTAACTAGTAATAATTTTTTACTTTTTTTATCGTGGTCTGTAATCATTGGAGGTGTAATTCAAATAATATTTTTAATAGCTTCACTTAAAAATAATAAAATAGAGATAACTTATTTTTCTCCACTAATTACAACAAACACAAAACGTTTCCTTAGTTTATTTTCTACAAGTTTTTTTTCCTCAGGCCTACTTCAGATAAATATTTTTATAGGAACTATAATTGCTTCATATGAAACTGGTGCAATTTCGTATTTATATTATGCAGATAGAATATATCAATTACCTCTAGCATTGATTGGGATTGCACTTGGAATTGCCTTGCTGCCATCAATTTCAAAAAAAATTCAGAAGAATTCAAAAACTGAGGTTTATAATACAATCGAGGAGACTATTAAATTTGCCGTATTATTATCACTTCCTGCAGCTGTTGGTATTTTTATTCTGCCAGAACTGATAGTTCGCATACTGTTTGAGCGAGGTGAATTTAATATTGAATCGACAGCGCTCACAGCTCAGGCACTAAAATTTTACAGTATAGGCTTGGTTGCATTTATATTAATGAAAATTTTTACACCAATTTTTTTCGCATATGAAAATGTTAAGCCAACACTTTATGTAACTTTTTTTAATTTAGTTTTGAATACAGTATTGAGTATAATACTTTTTATTTATATAGGTTTTGTAGGAATTGCGATTGCAACAAGTATTTCAGCGTGGATAAGCGTGTTTGTTCTTTATTATTACCTTCAAAAAAATTGTTATTTTATTTTCAGTTCAAAGATAATAAAACCAACAATCTTAGTCTTGTTAGCTTCTTTTATTATAGGAATATATATTTATTTCTTTAAAGATTATTTTGATGAAATATTTATTAGCTTTTATCTTGGAGAGACTTTTTTCCTTTTATTTTTAGTCCTTTCTTCAATACTACTTTACTTATTTATAATATCTTTTTACAAGCCTTTTTCGTATACTGAAATTAAAAAAGTTTTTAACAAATGAAAAATATAAAAAAAATAGTACTCTCCGGAGTTCAACCAACTGGAGGCTTACATATCGGTAATTATTTAGGTGCAATAAAAAATTTTGTATCAATGCAGACTGAATATGATTGTTTTTTTTGTGTAGTTGATCTTCATGCAATTACAGTAAAACAAGATCCAAAGCTTCTTAAAAATAACACTTACGAGGTAGTAGCAACTTATTTAGCTTCAGGAATTGATCCTGACAAAAGTGTAATTTTTAATCAGAGTAATGTTTCGTCTCATTCAGAACTGGCTTGGATATTTAATTGCATCACAAGAATGGGCTGGCTCAACAGAATGACACAATTTAAAGATAAGGCAGGTAAAGATAAAGAGAATGCTAGCTCAGGACTTTTTATTTACCCCAATTTAATGGCTGCCGATATATTACTGTATAAAGCAACCCATGTTCCTGTTGGTGATGATCAAAAGCAGCACTTAGAATTAACAAGAGATATAGCCCAAAAATTTAATCGTGATTATGAATGTGATGGTTTTTTTCCAATTCCTGAACCAATAATAGATAAAAATATCTCCAGAATAATGTCTCTCAAAAATGGAGAACAAAAAATGAGTAAGTCTGATCCATCAGATTATTCAAGAATCAGTTTAACTGATAGCGCTGATCAGATAGAAAAAAAAATAAAAAAGGCTAAAACTGCTGACACGCCTATGCCAGACAATAATGATGATGTATCAAAATTACTTGAAGTTAATAACTTATTAAATATATTTTCAGGTTTTTCAGAAATAGATAAATCTGAACTAATTGAGAAATACAAAGGACAGAACTTTTCAAATTTTAAAAATAATCTTGCTGAAGTAATAATTGAGCACATTAAACCTATATCAAAAGAAATAGAGAAATTAATGAGTGATAAAGCTTATTTGAATCAAATAATTTCAAGTGGAGCTGAAAAAGCTTCAGAGAAAGCGAATGTTACAATTAAAGAAGTATATGATATAGTTGGATTTGTTAGAAATGAGACATAGATCAAAATTTTTAGTTATAGTAGATGACTCCATTGAGTTAAGTGTTGCTATCAGATTTGCTGCACAAAGAGCTAAAAATACAAAGGGAGGTATTATCCTATTAAATATCATCGAACAATTTGATCCCCAACAATGGCAATCTGTTGAAGAGATTATTCGCCAAGAGGCTACTGATAAAGCTCAAGAAAAATTACAAAAGTGGTCTAAAGTTATTCATGATCTCGTAGACATAGTTCCTGAAGTTATAATAAAAGAAGGCATTCCAAGCGAAAAAATTATTGAAACACTTGAATCTGATGATGCAATAAGGTTTCTAGTATTAGCTGCAGCTGATGCTGATCAACCAGGCCCTTTGGTTACATTATTAGCTGGCCAAAAATCAGGTAAGCTTCCGGTTCCAATCGTTGTAATCCCGCAAGGTTTAGAAGACGATGTTATTGATGATTTGGCATCAAGAGCGGATTAAAAAAATATCGTTAAATTCAGACACTTATAAAATTATCACATGAATTCTTTAAAAAAAATAGAATCTGATTATATAAATTGAATAATTATTATGTTTATACAAACAGAATCAACACCTAACCCAAACTCATTGAAGTTTGTTTTAGATGATCATGAAATATGTTCTGAGCCAGTTGAATACAATGCTGGGGAAGAAAATATAAACTCAAAACTTGCAGAAAAGTTATTTAAAATTGATGGTATTGATAAAATATTATTTAATAAAAATTTTATTTCAATTAATAAAAGCAAATTTACATGGGATCAATTAAAAGCATCAATCTTACACGAGATTTCTGATTTCATTGGTTCAGGCATTCCAATATTAGATACGGAGAATGAGGTCGACGAAATTAATACAATTGAATTTGACAAGGCAGACATAGAAGTTGTTAAAAATATTCATAATATTTTAATTTCAAAAATAAGACCTGCTGTTATGCAAGATGGTGGTGATATAAAATTCAAGAAATATGAACAGGGTATTGTTTCATTGGCTCTTCAAGGAAGTTGCGCTGGCTGTCCTAGTGCAACATTAACTCTTAAAAATGGAGTCGAAAATATGCTTAAACATCATATTCCCGAAGTTAAAAAAGTTGAACAAATCATATAGATGATATGAATTTTCTAAATTTATTTGTTACTAAAGATAATTCTTTAATTCTTTTGTTTAGGATTTATTACACAATAGCATTATTATTTGTTCTCACAATTTTAACTTCTTTAATTTTCAGTCAAAATGTTTACGACAAACAAATTAAACTATCATATCCAAATAATAATTCTAAAAATGAAAACTTAGATCAAACTTTAGATAAACTTTATGCCGCCAAGCTTACTGAAGAAATTTATATAAGCAAAGACGTTAATTTAGATTCGATCCTAGAAACAAACTTAGTACCAAATATCATTATATCTAAACTACCATTTAATATAACAACACTTAAATCATCCGAAAAAAGAAAAACTCTTTTTATAAAAATAGCTCTGCCCATAATCATTAAAGAAAATGAAAAACTAGTGCTCATGAATAATAAAATAAGAAATCTAGCAAATAGAATTGACTTTATTTCTCGTAGTGATGCTAAGTGGTTATTAAGTAAAATGAAAGAATACAAATTAAAAGAATACTCTATTGAAAAATTATTACAAAAAGTTGACAAAATTCCAGTTTCTCTTGCTCTTGCTCAAGCAGCAATAGAGAGCGGATGGGGAACTTCTCGTTTCGCTATCGAGGGGAATGCTTTATTTGGACAATATATATGGGACCAAAATAAGGACGGGATAGTTCCTGAAAATAGAGATGTAGGTGAAAATTATAAAATTAAATCATTTAATTCCTTGAGTGACTCTGTTTCGTCATACATGAAGAATTTAAACACTAATCATCATTATGCTGAGTTTAGACTAAAAAGATATGTTATGAGAAACAAAAATCTTCCCTTAAATGGGGTTACACTGTGTAATTATTTATACAATTATTCAATTGAAGATGACTATTCAGAAAAAATAAAGAATATAATTAAAACAAACAAATTTGAAGACTTCGAGTATCTAAAAATGGAAAAGCAAAATATAATCAAATTAACTGAAATTATTTAATCAAGAACTGATATCCAAACCAGTGCCAATTGTTATCAATCTTTGAAGTGCAGTTTAGTTTGCCTCTTCCAGATAAAAAATCTTCTTCTAATTTTATTTGAAACTTAAATGGACTTATCTTGATTATTTCTTGTGAATTCCAACTTCCACCAGGATTAGAATAACAATTTAATTCATTATTTTTTAGATTATTAATTAATGTGAGTTCAATTACTGGACGCTTATTGTTTTTTAAAAACATATCATCAGGACTAAACTGATCTATCTGCAAGGGGAAAGAATTTGCAGCGAACTCAAAACGATCTGATGTACCAAAATTTTGATTAAGAGAAAATCTAGGTAAATAGTAATGATTTTCATGACTTGAAATCACACCCGAATGCTGACCAAACGCATGGCTAATATTGAGTTCTTTAAGAAGTTCTATAATAGCTAAGCTCGTTTCACCGTAGGGATATGCAAAAAGCTTAGGCACAAAACCAATATTCTTCACAAAGCTTTTATGTGAACTTAGTAAGTCTTCCTTCACATACTTCTTACTGTTAAGGGGCATATGAAGGTGAGTAGAAGTATGCTGACCAATAGAGCCCCCTTCGTCAATAAATTGCTTTATTTGAGACCAACTCATATACCCAGCGGTATTACTATCTATAATATCTGTAGAAACAAATAGAGTGACAGGTATTTTGTAATTTTTAAATATTGGCCATGCATATTCAAAAAAAGATAAATAAGCATCATCAACTGAAAAAGCTATACTTTTATCATTAAACTTTTCGTTATTTTCTAATTTACTAATAATTTTTTCTAAACTTATTACATCAATATTATTTTCAATTATATATTTTATGTGCGATTGAAACTGGTCCTTTGTAACACTTGTCGTTGGATATCTATCTTCACCAAATCTATGATACATAAAAGTTGATACTCCCAATTCATTTTCTGCAAAGGAAAAACTAGGAATGGCTACAAAGCTAACTATAAGGAATAATTTAATCAGGTATTTAGGAAAAAAAAACAGAAACTTATTCATCAAATTCATTTTTTAATCTATATGGTTAAAATATCAACTATATGTTTCTTTTTTTAGACTTCACAACTGATATGTCATTAACTTTAATTGGAAAGCATTCTTTTCTAAGTAAAAAGATTAAGTCTAATAAAAATATCTCAGAAATTCTAGTAATAGAAATAGAGAAAATATTTAATAAAGAAAAAATAAATATAAAAAAACTTGATACAATTTTTGTTATTACAGGACCTGGTAGTTTTACTGGAATAAGATCTGCTCTAACCTTTGCAAAAACAATCCAGCTTACCAGTAATACTGACGTAAGGGGGATCTCAAAATTTGAGTATTTGAATTTAATTGCGAACGATAAGAACTTGCTTGATTTAAGGACTATAATAATCTTCCACAGAAGAAAGCAATTTTTCACCCAAAGGTATAGGGGAAATACACCCATTTCTAAACCTGAAATAATTAGTTTTGAAGAAAATCAGAAAATATTTAATAAAAAAACAAGCATTCTTTGTGATAATAATATATTAGCGAGTTTTGTTGATAAAAAATATTTTGAATTATTTAAACAGAATATACACTTTATCGATTATAATAATGAAAAATTAAAAATATTAATTAATAAAGAAAATAAACTTACCAATGATCCAAGACCGATATATATCAGCAATAACTATTAAGTCTTATTTATTATGATAGATATAAAAAAATTGTGCAGTGAAAAAGGTTTAAGGATGACTGAACAGAGAAATATTATAGCAGATGTCATAACCGATATGAGTGTAGAAGGACATCCTGATGTAAATGAAATTTTTTTAAATGCTAATAAAAAAGATAAAAATATCAGTATTGCAACAGTTTATAGGGCAGTTAAATTATTTGAAGAATATGGGGCTATTGAAAAACTTGAATTTAAAGATGGCAGGTCTCGTTACGAGGCGATTGAAGAAGCTCATCATGATCATTTAATTGATATTGAAACCGGAGAAATACACGAATTCACAAATGATGAAATAGAGGCTATACAGACTAGAGTTGCTAGCGAACTCGGATTCAAACTTGTTGATCATCGTTTAGAGCTTTATGGGATTAAGAAAAAAAATAAAAATTAAATGTCAATCATAAGACTTATTTATACGTTACTATTGCTGTCATTTTTTATAATTATATCAATTCCGATTCAAATTTTACTAAATATATTTGCTTATAAATTTAAGAATATTTATGCAATATATTTTTATAAAATAATTAAACTTATTACTGGACTAAAAATTACTTATGACAAGAAAAATCATAGCCGCAAAAAAAAAGGAACTCTCTACGTAGCAAACCATGTCTCATGGTTTGATATTATTTGCTTAGGCACGTTACTTAATGCAAGATTTATTGCAAAAAAAGAGGTTTCTAAAATGGGAATATTTGGCTTTTTAGCAAAGCTGAGTAATACTTTTTTTATTGATAATTCTGATAAAAACAAAATTATTGAATACAATCACATAATCAATCAAAAACTAAGCCACGGTGAAAATTTTATAATCTTTCCTGAAGGAACGACTTCTGATGGAAATGGAATTAAGCAATTTAAATCATCAATGTTGGAATGCGCGTTTGATGAAAAAAATCTAATACATATTCAGCCTATTTCCATATGCTATTCAAGAAAAAATAACTTACCAATGGGACTCTTTTTAAGAAGGTACATTTCTTGGGTCGGTGATACTTCAATGGTTGATGCAATGTTTAATTTTTTAAGCTCTGGGCCTGTTACAGTTGAGCTAGTATTTCATAATGAGCTTAATGCAAGTAGCTTTAATAATAGAAAAGATTTGACCTATTATTGTGAAAATCAGATACTTCAGGGCATAAATCAAACTCTCAAAATCAGCTAAAATGCAAAACCGTTCATTTTATGTAAAATCGTATGGCTGTCAGATGAATGCCTATGATAGTCAAAAAATAACTTCAATACTTGAGAGCAAAGGACTAAAAAATAAATTAGACCCTAAATCAGCTGATTTAGTAATTTTTAATACATGTAATATTCGTGAAAAGGCAGCACATAAATTATACTCTGATATAGGAAGAGTAAATAAACTGGGATTAAAAAAAACAATAGCAGTCGTTGGATGTGTAGCTCAGGCTGAAAACTCTGAAATGTTTCGAAAAAATAAATCAATCGATATTGTCCTTGGACCGCAAAGCTATCATCTCCTTCCAAAAATGCTGGATGATTTAGAAAATAATTTCAAACAAATTAACACTGACTTTATAGTGAATGAAAAGTTCGATTATTTGTCTGAGCAAATGAGACCGCAAGGAGTGTCTTCAATGGTAACAATCCAGGAAGGATGTGATAAATTTTGTTCCTTCTGTGTCGTTCCTTACACAAGAGGTCCTGAATATTCTCGGTCCATTAAATCAATTAGCGATGAAGTAAAATTACTATCTCAAAAAGGAGCAAAAGAGATTGTATTCCTCGGTCAGAACGTCAATGCATATAATGATAAATCAAATAATAATAATGCCAAACTATCGGATTTGATCAGAGCAATCAGCAAATTTGATAGCGTTAAAAGAATAAGGTACACAACGTCTCATCCAATTAATATGGATGAAGAATTAATTCAAGAACACAAAAATAATATGAAGCTAATGCCATTTCTACATTTACCTGTCCAATCTGGTTCAGAATCGATTTTAAAAAAAATGAATAGAAAATATAATCCTGATTTTTATCGAAGAACTATCGATAGGTTAAAGAAAGCAAAACCAGATATAGAAATATCTTCAGATTTTATTGTTGGATATCCAGGTGAGACAGATCAAGATTTTAATGATACATTAAAACTTATTGACGATATTGAGTTTACCCAATCTTATTCATTTATTTATAGTTCAAGACCTGGAACTAAGTCATCGACAGAAGTTGACAATACTCCCATTTCAGTGAAAAAAGAAAGACTCCTAGTGTTACAAGAAAAATTAAAAAAAATTCAATACTCCTTTAATAATGAGTTCTGTAATAAAACTGTAAAAGTTTTAATTGAGAATCAAAGTTCAAGTAATCCTGAGTATTTCTTTGGAAGAACGCCATTTATGCAATCTGTTTACATCAAGTCCAATGATTTAGTGCCAGGTCATGAAAAAGATATTGATATTACGTCTTGCAACCATAAGAGTTTATATGGTACTTGTTAAAAATTGATTATCCGCTTAATTTGAAAAATAAACAAATAAAACCCATATCCGAAAATCAAAAGGACCTGACATCAGGATCTTCCATAATAAATATTGATAACTTAGATGTTGTAGAGATATTTGGAGTTAACAATGAAAATTTAAATTTTTTTGAAGATCGTCTTCCCATTAAAGTCTTTCAAAAAGGAAATCAACTAAACATTAAAGGTGAAAAAAAATACAGAAATATTTTGCGAAATGCAATTTTAAAAACACAACAGGATTTAAAATCTAACAGAAAAGAAAACAATATTAATTTAATGCAGGAGAATCTAAAAATGCAATCTTTAAATGAAAACGACAAAATAAGAAACTTGACAGTTACCAAGACAGCAAAACTTGATGTCATTGGTAAAAGTAAAATGCAAAATCATTATTTAGATATTCTTCAGAAAAAGAAAATTATCTTTGCGGTTGGTCCAGCCGGAACAGGCAAAACATTTTTAGCAGTTGCTGCAGCAGTTTCTCAATTATTAGATAATAAATTTGACAGAATAATTCTATCTAGACCAGCAGTGGAAGCTGGAGAAAAACTTGGTTTCTTACCCGGCGATTTAAAAGAAAAGGTAGATCCTTACTTGAGACCTTTATATGACAGTCTTTATGATCTTATGCCGTCAGATATAGCCTTAAGGAAAATCGAATCTGCCGAAATTGAAATTGCTCCCTTAGCTTTCATGAGAGGTAGGACGTTAAATAATTCTTTTGTTATTTTAGATGAAGCCCAGAACGCAACTCATACGCAAATAAAAATGTTCTTAACTAGGTGTGGTAAAAATTCTAGAATGGTCGTTACAGGCGATCCATCTCAAATAGACCTAAATAGAAAAAGTGACTCAGGGTTATTAAAATCAGTTAAAATCTTAGAAAAAATTGATAATATTGAAGTTGTTGAGTTAGGCTCAAAAGATATTGTTAGAGACGAAATGGTCACAAAAATTATAAATGCGTATGATTCATACGATGACCAAATAAAAGATCTTTTTGATAAATCATCTTAACCTTTATGGTGGAAATTAATTACAATATAAAAAGTCTAGAGTGGAATAAAAATTTGCCTTCCTATAAAAAATGTATCTCTAATTCTGTTAACCAGACATTTAAAATAATAAAATTTTCCTCTAATAATGAAATCTCTATTAGTTTTCTTCTTACATCAAATAGTGAGATAAAACTTTTAAACCAAAAATATAGAAATAAAAATAAAGCTACAAATGTTTTATCATTTCCAATGAATGAGAAGATTGAAAATAAAAATTATTTGGGAGATGTTGTCATCGCTTGTGAAAAAATTATTGATGAATCTTATGAACAAAATATAAAAAAATATAAATATTTATCAAAAATGACCATACATGGCGTGCTCCACTTATTAGGATATAAACATGATACTGACAGGCAATTTAATAAAATGAATTCAATTGAAAAAAATATACTAGAAGAAATGTATAAATAAATATGTTTAAAAATTTAATAAACAGATTGTTTCCGAGTAAAAATATTAATGGTGAGTCCCTCAAGGAAAGTATTGAAACAGTCCTAGAGTCCTCTCAAAAAGGTACTGAAAGTATCTCAAAGCAAGAGAGATTGATGCTTTTAAATATTCTAAAAATTGATGAAATAAGAACGATAGACATCATGATCCCGAGAGCTGACATTGGAGCAGTCGAGGTCAATGACAGTTTTGAAAAAGTATTAGAAATATTTATCAAAGAGTCTCATTCCAGAGTTCCAGTATATGAAAATAATTTAGATAATATCATTGGGATGATTCATATAAAAGATTTAGTTAAATATCAAAATGAGGGCCGAAAAGAAAATAAATTTTTGGACATTATTAAAAGAGAAGTTTTGGAAATTCCACCCTCAATGCCAGTTTTAGATCTTCTATTAAAAATGCAAATCACACGACTACATATGGGAATAGTAATTGACGAGTATGGTTGTACGGACGGTTTAGTTACGATTGAGGATGTAATAGAGGAAGTAATTGGAGAAATTGAAGATGAACATGATGAGAAAAATTTGCCAATGCTAATCAAAACTTCTACCAATACAATTGAAGCAAGTGCAAGAGTTGAAATAGATGAACTTCAAAAAATAACAAACATAAATTTCTTATCGAACGAAAACAGCGATGATATTGATACTTTAGGAGGTTTAATTTTTTCTATAGCTGGGCGAGTTCCTCAAAGGGGGGAGATTATTAAACATAGTT
This sequence comes from uncultured Pelagibacteraceae bacterium, assembly GCA_902518415.1. Taxonomy (GTDB): domain Bacteria; phylum Pseudomonadota; class Alphaproteobacteria; order Pelagibacterales; family AG-422-B15; genus CACNXQ01. The sequence continues at coordinate 40,335 of CABYGA010000004.1, forward strand.
CAGGTGTGACCTTTGAAATCAATGATGCTGATCCAATGAAAATAAAATCAGTTAAAATAAAAATTATATAATAGTATATGTACTCAAAAGTTTTTTTTTATAATAAAAAACTTATGATTTATTTCTTCTCGTTTTTACTTGGGATACTTTTATCTTTCAGTTTTGAGCCCTTTAAATTGCCTTTCATGTCACTAATTGCCGTAGGTATGTTTTTTTTAGTAAATGATTATATTTATCAAAATTTAGAAAATAAAAAGAAAATATTTTTTCTCACAGGGTTACTTTTTGGGTTTGGGTTTTTCATATCTAGTATTAATTGGATTTCAAATTCAATTTTACAGTTTAATGCAGATTTATATTACTTAATTCCAGTACCACTTTTAATACTCCCACTTGCCTTGTCACTATTTTATGCACTTATGCAAATTATTAATTATCTTTCGTGGTCTCAGTCCACCTCACGTATTTTTTATTTCTCGGCTAATTGGGTAATTTTTGAATTATTAAGAAGCTATATGTTTTCAGGATTTCCTTGGAATCTAATTGCCTACAGTTGGTCATGGTCCATATATTTCATGCAATCTTTATCATTGTTTGGAGTATTTGGTCTTAGCTTAATTACTGTTTTCTGCGCAACTAGTTTTTTTTCTTTTAGGATCAAAAATAATAATATTATATTCCCACTAATTGCCAGCTTAGTACTACTGGCAACATTTCTATTTGGGTACAATCGTGTAAGTAACTACGAGGTAATAAAGTCTGGTATTAGCTTAAGAATTGTTCACACTGATCTTAATCAAAATGAAAAGTGGAAAAAGGAGTCACACAAAAAGATTGCTGAGATGGGCTCACAAGACTTGATTACAATTTTTCCAGAAACCGCGTTTGGAATGGACGGTAAAGGCCCATCAAATTGGTTCATTGGCCATATTCGTAATGAGGGAGGGCTTTATTACAATTCATTATCTTTTAATGGTCACCAATACGACAAAATTAAATTAGTACCCTTTGGTGAAAAAATACCATTCTCTAATTTTTTAAAAATATTTTTTCCAAAAAACTCTTTATTATTAAACTCAATGAAGAGTGGTAATGACGATCAATCATTTGAAAATAAAATTACGCCACTCATTTGTTATGAGGCTGTATTTCCTAATTTTGTTCGAAATAAAATTAATAATGAAACTGAATTACTAGTAAATATTACTAATGATGCATGGTTTGGTACTTTTAGTGGTCCAAAGCAACATTTTGTACATGTTTTGTATAGATCAGTTGAATTGGGACTACCTCTTGCGAGATCATCTAATATGGGCATATCTGCATTGATAAGTCCTATTGGCCTTGTAGATGGAATAGCTAGTTCAGATAAAATATCCTTTATAGATGCAGAAATACCTAAAAAAATCGATACGACTATTTATCGGCAGTACGGTGAATTGATGGTGTATTTTTTAATAGTTTTATTTTTTATTATTGGCTATGCTATCGATCAATTATTTTTGGGGAAAAAAAATGACTAAAGAATATTTATTTACAAGTGAATCCGTGTCAGAAGGCCATCCTGACAAAGTGTGTGATATTATTTCAGACTCAATAGTTGATGATTTTTTATCACAAGAAAATCCAGAAAATGCAAGGGTTGCAATGGAAACATTGGTTACTACTAATAAAGTAGTTATTGCCGGCGAAGTTCGTGGTCCTGAAGGTTACAATTGTAATTATGAAGAGTTAGCAAGAAATGCAGTAAAAGAAATTGGATATGAACAAGATGGATTTCATTGGAAAAACTTGTCTTTTGACTCGTCGGGTGTTCATAGTCAATCTGCAGATATAGCAATGGGTGTTGATGCATCTGGAAATAAAGATCAAGGTGCGGGAGATCAAGGAATAATGTTTGGATATGCATGTAAAGAAACACCATCTTTAATGCCAGCACCAATATATTATTCACATAAGATACTTGAATTAATGGCATCAGAGCGAAAATCTGGAAATACTACTGGAATACAACCTGACTCTAAAAGTCAGGTTACATTAAAATATAAAAATGGTGAGCCTGAAATTTGCACTAAAATAGTTGTTTCTACTCAGCATGATGCAGAACTTGATCAGCAAGCTGTTAGTGATTTGGTAATTCCATTAATTAAAACTGTAATGCCTCAAGAATGGATGGATAATAATACTGAGATACTAATTAATCCAACTGGAAAATTTGTGATCGGTGGCCCTGATGGTGATACTGGATTAACTGGAAGAAAAATCATTGTTGATACTTATGGTGGTGCTGCTCCTCATGGTGGTGGAGCTTTTTCTGGAAAAGACCCAACAAAAGTTGATAGATCTGCAGCATACATTTCAAGATATATAGCTAAAAATATAGTTGCAGCTGGATTAGCTGATAGATGCACACTCCAACTTGCATACGCTATTGGTGTTTCCGAACCATTATCAATTTATGTAGATACCCATGGAACATCTCAAATAAAGGACGATGATTTAATAAAAAAAATAACTGATAATATTGATTTATCTCCTAGAGGTATAAGAGACCATTTAAGTTTGCATAAGCCAATCTATAAAAAAAGTGCTGCATACGGACATTTTGGTAGAGAGCCTATGACGGATGGTTCTTTCTCTTGGGAAAAATTAGATCTAGCAGAAAAATTATAATTTATTGTTAGACTTACGATCTAAATTTCCTGATTATTATCAGTATCATGGAAGAAATATTTCTAAGAAGCTTTCATTATCAAATGTAAGAATTCTAAATGATTACTATAGTGAGTATTCATTAGATAAAAAAATATTAAATATCTCTTCTAAAACAAGTACCGAGAAGCTGCTACAATCGAACTTATTCAAAAAAGTAATAATAGAAGTTGGTTTTGGTGATGGAGAGCATCTCATTGAAAGTGCTCTTTCTAATCCAAAAGTTTTATTTGTTGGGTCAGAGGTATATGTTAATGGAGTTGCTAAAGTATTGAAACAAATCCTAGAGAAAGACATTAAAAATATTCGTTTATGTGGTATGAATTTTATATATTTGCTTAATATACTTAATCAAAATAGCATTGATGAATTGAAAATTATTAATCCTGATCCGTGGCATAAAAAACGTCATTTTAAACGAAGATTAATTAATTTAGAAAATATTATTAAGATAATTAGAATAGTAAAAAATAAATATGCCTCCTACATAACAACAGATTCTGAAAGTTACTTTAATTATATTAACGAAATTTTTAGTTCAAATTCAAAGATAATTCATGAAAATAAAAATAAGATTCTATCGAAAAATGACAGATTATATGGTGTGTCAAGATACCAAAGAAAAGCCATTAAAAATGGAAAGAAAATATATCAACTAACTTTCTGATATCATTATATATTTAGGTACTTGATTTATGAGAATTAGCAGTGTATAGATCTTTCAAAATATAGCTAAACCAAGCAAAAGTGGGTTAAGCCCACTTTTTTTTTACGCTCAAAGGAATAAAAGATGGTTAGTGCAAATAAGATTGAAATTTTAAGAATAGCTGAAACTGTTGCTCAGGAAAAAATGATTGACAAATCTATTGTAATTTCAGCATTAGAAGAAGCAATTGAAAAAGCAGCAAAAAGTAATTATGGCGAAGAAAATGAAGTTGTTGTTGAAATAAATCAAGAGAATGGTGATATATCCATTTCTAGAAAAATGTCGGTTGTTGAAGAAGTAAAGAATAAATTTCTTGAAATAACATTGAAATCGGCAAAAAAAATTAATGGAGCTGCCCAGTTAGGCGATGTATTGCTTGATCCATTGCCAGCAATCGACTTTGGCAGAATTGGAGCTCAAGCAGCAAAGCAAGTTATTAATTCTAAAGTTCGAGAAGCTGAAAGAGAAAGACAATACAATGAATATAAAGATAGAGTTGGAGAAATAGTTAACGGTATTGTGAAAAGATCTGAATTTGGAAATATTGTACTTGATTTAGGTAAAGCTGAAGGAGTGGTTAGAAAAGATCAAACTATACCAAGAGAAAATCTTAGAAATGGTGATAGGGTAAGAGCATATATATATGATGTTAGATCTGAACTTAAAGGCCCACAAATTTTTATGTCAAGATCTCATCCGCAATTTATGGCAAAGTTATTTATGCAGGAAGTCCCAGAAATTTACGATGGAATCATTTCTATTAAAAGTGTTGCTAGAGATCCAGGAAGTAGAGCGAAGATAGCAGTATATACTGAAGATGGCTCAATAGATCCAGTAGGAGCCTGTGTAGGAATGCGAGGTAGCAGAGTCCAAGCGGTAGTAAATGAATTACAAGGTGAAAAAATTGATATAATAAACTGGTCCGAAAATGTTGCGAATCTTGCTATTTCTTCTCTTTCTCCAGCAGAGGTACTTAAAGTAGTTTTAGATGAAGATCAAAATAAAATAGAGGTCGTTGTATCCGAAGAACACCTAAGCCTTGCAATTGGCAGAAGGGGACAAAACGTAAAACTTGCGACTGAGCTGACAGGTTATGAAATAGATATTTTAACTGAAGATGAGGAGTCATCAAAAAGACAAGAGGACTTCTCAACTAAAACAAATGTATTTATTGACTCACTAGATGTTGACGAAACTCTCGCGCAACTTTTAGTAAGTGAGGGATTTGGCAGCATTGAAGAGGTAATTGATGCTGAAGAAAGTGAACTTCTAGCAATCGAAGGATTTGATGAAGAAATTGCAGCTGAGTTAGTTGAGAGATCAAAGAAATATATGTCTGAGTTGGATGAAAAAAATAACAAAAAACTTGAGGAGTATAATGTTTCAAAAGATTTGATTGAATTCAGTTTTTTATCTAAAGCGATGTTAGTAAAACTTGCCGAGAATAATATAAAGACGTTGGAAGACTTTGCAGGTCTAACTACTGATGATCTAATCGGATACCTTGAAGATAGAAGTGATAAAAATTCTAGAGTTACTGGTCTATTCGAAGAATTTAATATTAATAAAGATGAAGGCGATCAATTAATTATGGAGGCAAGAAAAATATGGCTTGATTAGTCATATATCTAAAGGACTCTCATGACTGAAAATAAAGAGATAAAAAAAGGAAAAAAAACGCTAAGTCTTAAGTTGGGTTCGAAACCCATCATCTCTAACAAAAGAGGGATCGAGGCAGGCAAGACAGTAATTGTAGAAAAAAAAAGGTATAAAAGAAATACCAATACAGATCAGAAGCCTGAACAGGCATCACTAGATAAAAAAGAAGTTAGCAGCACATCCAACTTAACAGAAAAAACTATCACAGATACGAAGTCAAGATCAGGTGTAATTTTGAAACCACTGACTAAGGATGAACAAAAAAAGATTTTACAAGCAGATAGCAAAGAAGAAAAAATTGATGCTATTGATAAAATAAGAAAAGGTAATTTAGCTGAAGAGTCCACAAATGAAAAAGATACAAAAGTTGAGGACAATTCAGAATCTAGTATTGAATTAAAAGAAGATAAAAAAGATATTGAAAAGAAGAAGGCTATTCAAGATAAAGAAACAGATTTTCAAGAAAAAAAGAAACCAACCAGCACCTTTGGTAGAAAAAAAATTAGAGAGAGAAAAGTAACTATTGTCACTGCCTTGAGTGATGTAGACGAAAGAACTAGGAGCTTAGCTGCATACAAAAGAGCAAAGCAAAAGACAAGAAAAAACCAAGCAGATCAAGAGCCTGCTAAAAAAATTGTTAGAGATGTTTATATTCCAGAACATATAACAGTGAAAGAATTAGCCAATCGAATGACAGAAAAATCAGGAGATTTAATTAAATCATTAATGAAAATGGGAATGATGGCTACAATAAATGAGTCTCTTGATGCAGATACAGCTGAATTATTAGTAACTGAATTTGGCCATAACTTTAAAAGAGAAAATATTGAGGAAATAGAGAAAGATCTAATTTCTAAGGACATTGAGGCAATAAAAGAAGACCCAAGATCACCTATTGTTACCATAATGGGTCATGTAGATCATGGAAAAACTTCTTTATTAGACAAAATCAGGAATGCAAATGTTGTTTCAGGAGAAAGTGGAGGTATTACCCAGCATATAGGCGCTTACGAAGTTGAGCATAAAGGTAGTAAAATTACTTTTATCGATACTCCTGGACATGCAGCATTTACAGATATGCGAGCAAGAGGTGCAAATGTAACTGATATAGTAATTTTAATTGTTGCCGCTGATGATGGAGTAATGCCTCAGACAAAAGAAGCAATAGCCCATGCTAAATCTGCAAATGCCCCAATTATAGTTGCAATTAATAAGTGTGATAAGGAGGAGGCTCAACCTCAAAAAATTAAAGAACAATTATTATCAGAGGAATTAATCGTTGAAGATTTGTCTGGAGATGTACAATGTATTGAAGTGTCAGCAGAAACAGGACACAACCTTGACAAACTTCTTGACTCAATTGTTGTTCAGTCAGAGGTTTCAGAGCTAAAGACAAATAATCAAACTTTTGCTGAAGCCACTGTAATCGAGGCTAATGTTGATAAAGGTAGAGGTCCAATATGTAATATTATTATAACAAATGGAAAACTATCTGTTGGAGATATTGCTGTTGCAGGAAGTGAATACGGTAAGGTAAGAGCGATACTTAATGATAAGGGAAAAAATTTAAAAGAGGCAACTTCATCTATGCCTGTACAGGTCTTAGGTTTAAATAATCCTCCTGAGGCTGGAGATAGTTTTGTCACAGTTGAAAGTGACGAAAAAGCGAGAGAATTATGTGAGATTAGAAGTGAAATAAAAACTAATAAAGCGTTACCAAAGAAGATCAAAAATCTAGATGGAGATACAACATTTGGCTCATTAAATGGTAAAAAGGAAATATTGGAAGTCGTGGTGAAATCTGATACTCGAGGATCTTCAGAAGCTATCGTCCATCAAATTGAAGGCATTGATAGTGATAAGATAAACATTAAAGTAATTCATTCAGGTGTGGGATTTATAAATGAAAGTGATGTTGCCCTTGCGTCAGCATCTAACGCATTACTCATTTCATTTAATACGACAGCAACAAAAGAGGCAAAATCAAAGGCTAAGCTAAGTAATCTAAATATTCAAAATTTTAATATTATCTATGAACTTCTTGAATATGTTTCTGATTTTGCAAGCGGTAAACTTAAGCCTACTCTTCAAGAAAGTTTTATTGGTAAAGCAGAAGTTCTACAAATTTTCAAAGTTTCAAAAATAGGCTCAATCGCAGGTTGTATTGTTGTTGAAGGTTCTGTTAATAAAAATGCTAAAGTAAGAGTAACAAGAAATTCAGAAACCATATATGATGGTGATATTCTCAGTTTAAAACGAGAAAAAAATGAAGCAAATGAAGTTAAAGCTGGAACAGAATGTGGAATAAGTGTTAAAGAATTTAACGATTTCCAAATAGGAGATAATATAGAAGTATTTAGTGTTGAGGAAATAGCACAGTCACTGTGATCCTAAAAAGGAAATACGAAACCACTGATAGATCTCTAAAAGTTTCTGAAATAATTAGAAAAGCAGTAAGTGAAGTTCTTGTAAGAAATGAATTTCCAATTAATCCATCATTTAATTTTCCATTAAGCGTTGTTAATGTTGAAATGAATAAGGATCTTAAAATTGCATATGTATATGTATTAACTCATGAAAAAATAGATAAGGATGAAATTATAGAAAGACTAAAGAGCTGTAAAAAATATATTTCTCAAGAAGTAAATAAGTTAGTAGATCTTAAGTTTATTCCTAAGTTAGTATTTCGAAATGATGAGACAGTTGACCAATTAAATAATATCAACAATTTATTAAATTCTGATAAATTTATTAAAGACAATAATGTAGATTAAGATGAAAGATGGGTGGATCTTTATAGATAAACCTAAGGAGATAAGTTCATTTGAAGTTATCAGGAAACTAAGAAAAATTCTTAACATTAAAAAAATTGGTCATGCAGGAACGTTAGATCCATTTGCTACTGGGGTGCTGGCAGTAGCACTAGGTGAAGCAACAAAAAGTATATCATATTTTAATGCTAGCAAGTTCTATCAATTTCGAGTTTTATTTGGAATATCAAAAGACACTGACGACTCTACTGGTAAAACTCTGCAGACCTCAGATGCAATTCCATCAAAAAAAGATATTGATGTATGTCTAAAAAATTTCATTGGTTTTCAACAACAGGTCCCTCCAAGATACTCAGCAGTAAAAATAAATGGCAAAAGGGCCTATAAATTGGCAAGAGAAAACAAAACCTTTGAAATTAAATCTAAAGAGGTAAATATCCAGAATCTTACTTGTTCAGCTACGGAAAAAAAAGAAGAATTCATATTTACTATGGAATGCTCTAGTGGAACCTATGTAAGATCATTTGCTAGAGATCTAGGCAAAATGCTAAATACATTTGCTCATGTTTCTGAGTTAAGAAGGATCAAAATTGGAAGATTTGGTGAAAATAATATTATTTTACTAGATAATTTAGCTGAATTAGTACATATTGGCGATCATTTTGAGATGATACATTCTATTCAAGATGTACTGGACGACATCCCGGCAGTACAACTAAATAGAGATTTAAGTAAGAAATTTCAAAATGGACTAAACTTTGATTACTTTAATGAAGATATATTTGAAGATACTTTATTAATTATATCCGATGAAAAACTTTTAGGCATTGGCAAAGTTATAGAGGGAAAAATAAAACCTGTAAGGGTTTTCAATTTGTAAAAGGATAAGAGATGTCGATAAAAAGTGAAAGTAAAAGTAAACTCATAAATGAGTACTCAAGATCAGAAAAAGATACAGGTTCTCCAGAAGTACAAATAGCGATTCTTACTGAGAGAATTACCAATCTAACTGGACATTTTCAATCTCATAAAAAAGATAACCATTCTAGAACAGGATTAATGAGATTGATAAATCAAAGACGCAGTTTGCTAGCGTATTTAAAGAAAAGCAACAAAGATTCTTATGACAAGTTAATCGATAAATTAGGAATTAGAAAATAATAATGAACTATATTAAATTTAAAGGAATGAATGAATATGAAAGAAGTGATTTCAAGAGAAATGAACTGGGGCGACCAGAAACTAAAAATAGAAACAGGAAAAGTAGCAAAACAGGCAACCGCATCAACAATTGTTAGCTATGGTGATACAGTTGTTATGGCAAATGTCGTAGCAGCTAAAGAGCCAAAACCAGATTTAGATTTTTTTCCACTTACAGTAAGTTATCAGGAAAAATTTTATGCCGCTGGTAAAATTCCAGGCGGTTTTTTTAAAAGAGAGGGAAGACCAACAGAGTTTGAAACTCTTACCTCAAGATTAATTGATCGTCCAATCAGGCCTCTCTTTCCAGAAGGCTTTAAAAATGAAACTCAAGTTATATTAACTGTGCTTTCGCATGACGGAGAAACCAATCCTGACATTGTTGCAATGATTGCGGCCTCAAGTGCATTAACTTTGTCTGGAGTTCCTTTTATGGGCCCAATTGGTGGCTGTAGAGTGGGTTATGATGGATCAAATTATACATTGAATCCAAAAATAAATGATGATGGAGATCTTGATCTTGTCGTTGCAGGCACTAGCGACGCTGTACTAATGGTTGAATCTGAAGCAAAGCAGCTTTCAGAGGAAATAATGTTAGGAGCGGTAAAGTTTGGTCATGAGTCAATGCAAGAAGTTATAAAAATCATAATCAATCTTGCTGAGGAATGCGCAAATGACCCTTGGGAGTTCAGTCATACAATTAATGAGTCATTGTTAGATGAAATTAAAAAAACTTGTGAAGATGAAATTGCGAAGAGTTACTCAATTGTTGATAAGATGGAAAGACAAAGTTCGCTTTCTGCAATTAAGTCAAGTTTAGAGGATCAATATAAAGAAAACGAAGAATACAGTATCAACGAGGTAATGGGATATTTTAAAAAAATCGAAAAAAATGTTGTTAGATCTCAAATATTAAATAATCAATCTAGAATTGACGGTCGGAAATTAGATGAAGTAAGAAATATTTCGTCGGAAGTATCGTGGCTACCAAGAACGCATGGATCTGCTTTATTTACAAGAGGAGAGACTCAAGCAATTGTTGTGGCAACTTTAGGATTTGGCGAAGATGAACAAAGAATTGAGGCGCTGCAAGGATCATACAAAGAAAATTTTATGCTTCATTATAATTTTCCACCATATTCAGTTGGTGAAGTAGGAAGACTAGGAGCAACAGGTAGACGTGAAATTGGTCATGGAAAACTTGCATGGAGAGCTCTAAAGGCAGTTTTACCATCAAAAGATGATTTTGATTATACCATAAGATTAGTTTCAGATATTACTGAGTCAAATGGATCATCTTCTATGGCAACTGTGTGTGGTTCATCACTTGCATTAATGGATGCGGGGGTTCCTATCAAAAACTCTGTTTCAGGAATAGCAATGGGCTTAATAAAAGAAGGTGATGATTTTGCAGTTCTATCAGATATTTTGGGAGATGAAGACCACCTTGGTGATATGGACTTTAAGGTGGCTGGAACCAAGGAAGGTGTAACCTCTCTTCAAATGGACATTAAGATCACAGGCATCACCTATGAAATTATGGAGAAAGCTCTTGAACAAGCAAAGGGTGGGAGGGACTATATTCTTAATGAAATGAACAATGAAATTTCTGAAGCCAGAACAGAACTAGGTCCTTACACTCCTCGTAGTGAGACAATAAAAGTCAAACGGGACAATATTGGAGAAATAATTGGTAAAGGTGGTTCTACAATTAAGGATATTATCGAAAAATCTGGAGCAAAGATTGACATAAGTGATAATGGAAATGTTAAAATTGCTGGAACTAATAACGAAAGTATTGAGGCGGCTAAAGAACTTATCAATTCTATAATTGAAGAGCCAGAGGTGGGACAGGTTTATGAAGGTAAAGTTGTTAAGATTATGGAATTTGGTGCTTTTGTTAACTTCTTTGGAAAAAGGGACGGTCTTGTTCATATTTCTCAACTCTCAAAAGAAAGAGTTGAAAAAGTTACTGACGTAGTAAATGAGGGTGATATAGTTAAGGTAAAGGTTCTTGGTTTTGATAAAGGTAAAGTTAAATTATCAATTAAGGATACTGAAGAATAATTTTTTTAAAAATTTGAAATGATCCAAATAGATACTTCTGAAGATAAACTTCATGAAGAGTGTGGTGTATTTGGTATATTCGGGAGTCCAGACGCATCAACTTTAACAGCATTAGGGTTGCACGCATTACAACATAGAGGTCAAGAAGGTGCGGGTATTGTCACTTTTGATGGAGAAAAATTTCATGGCGTTAGAAGACCTGGCCTAGTTGGTGACCACTTTAATAAAACAGAAGTTATAGACAGACTCTTAGGTAGCAACGCTATAGGTCATGTAAGATATTCCACAACTGGCAACTCAATACTAAAAAATATCCAGCCACTATATGCAGATCTATCCTCAGGCGGTTTTGCATGTGCGCATAATGGAAATTTAACAAATGCATCTATTTTGAGGGATTCTCTTGTTAAAGATGGTGCCATATTTCAGTCAACATCTGACACAGAAACAATTCTTCAGCTTGTAGCTAAATCAAGTAGGCAGCAAACAGTTGATAAATTAATAGATGCTTTGTTCAAAATACAAGGGGCTTATTCATTAGTAATATTAACAAATAAGAAATTAATTGGAGTAAGGGATCCTTATGGTATTCGCCCTCTTGTTCTTGGTGATCTTAATGGAGCGCCCGTGCTGACATCAGAAACTTGCGCACTAGATATTATAGGTGCCAAATATGTCAGAGATGTTGAGCATGGTGAAATAATTATTATATCTGAAGATGGAATGGAAAGTATAAAGCCATTCCCTAAAGTTCAAGAGAGGCCATGTATTTTTGAGAGAATATATTTTTCAAGACCTGATAGTATAGTAGGGGGTAAAACTGTTTACACTTATAGAAAAAATCTAGGTCAAGAGCTTGCAAAAGAAAACCACATTGATGCTGATGTCATTATTCCGGTACCTGATTCTGGAGTACCGGCAGCACTTGGATACTCTCAAGAGTCTAAAATTCCATTTGAATTAGGCATTATAAGAAATCATTATGTAGGCCGTACATTCATAGAGCCGTCACAATCTATTAGACAATTTGGGGTAAAGTTAAAACATAACGCAAACTCTTCATATATAAAAAATAAGAAAGTTATTCTGATTGACGACTCTATAGTAAGAGGCACAACAGCAAAAAAAATTATAAAGATGGTTTATGATGCTGGAGCTAAAGAAGTTCATCTTGGAATTGCATGTCCTCCTATTAAACATCCAGATTTTTATGGAATTGATACGCCAGATTACAATGAGCTAATAGCGGCAAAATCCTCATTAGAGGAAATTAATAATGTCATTGGTTCAAAATCAATATTCTTTCTTTCTTTAGAGGGAACTTATAAAGCGATGGGTTATGAAAAAAGAGATAATGAAACACCCCAATTTACAGATCATTGTTTCACAGGTGATTATCCAACTAGTCTTTTAGATAGAGAACAGGGAACAGTATCAAAACAATTTTCACTTTTGTCTGAGAAGAATTAAATTTCTTTTGGAACCCCCACCTTATTATACCCACAATCTACGTAATGAACTTCACCTGTAACTCCTGAAGACATATCGCTCAGTAAATACAGGCCTGATTTACCAACATCTTCGAGGCTAATATTTCTATTCATAAGAGAATTTTTCTCAGACCATTTCATCATATCTTTGCCACCTGATATTCCAGCCATAGCAAGAGTTTTCATTGGACCAGCAGAAAGAGCGTTTACTCTAATGTTTGAGGGTCCTAAATCAGCCGCTAAATATCTCACACTTGATTCCAAAGCGGCTTTTGCTACTCCCATTACATTGTAATTCCTAATATATTTCTGGGAGCCGTCATAGGTTAAGGTAACCATAGATCCTCCATTTTTCATAAGTCTTTCAGCCTCATGAGCAACTTCAGTAAATGAAAAACATGAAATCAACATGGTATTCGAAAAGTTTTCTCTAGAGGTATTTAGATACTTACCCTTTAATTCGTCTTTATTTGAAAAAGCAATGGAATGTAAAATAAAATCTATAGATCCCCATCTTTCTTCAATTAGTTTGAATGAATTTTTTATAGAGCCATCTTTTAAGACATCACACTCAATTAAAAAATCGTTATTGATCGATTCTGCTAAGGGCTTTACTCGTCTTTCTAAAGACTCACCTTGGTAAGTAAAACAGAGTTCAGCTCCCTCATTAGCAAGTTGTTGAGATATTCCCCAAGCGATCGAATGATCATTTGCAACTCCCATTATAATACCTTTTTTACCACTCAGTGATTTCATGACTCATACCTCCTAAAAACTAAAGAAGCATTAGTTCCACCAAAACCAAAACTATTACTCATTGCTGTATTAATTTTTTCATCGATACGAGAAGTCAATATATTCATACCATTCGCATCTTCATCTAACTCTTCAATATTTGCTGATTCTGTTAGAAAATTGTTATTCATCATAAGTAAAGTGTAAATTGACTCATGTACTCCAGCAGCTCCAAGCGAATGTCCACTTAATGACTTAGTAGAACTTATAAAAGGAATTTCATTTTTGAAAACTTCTTTAATAGCTTTTAACTCTGCCTTGTCTCCTACGGGAGTAGAAGTTCCATGAGCATTTATATAGTCAACTTTTTCTATATCTTTAGTTGCCATAAGCATGCACCTTGCAGCACCTTCCCCTGAAGGTTGAACCATATCATAGCCATCTGAAGTCGCTCCATAGCCTACAATTTCTGCATATATTTTTGCATTTCTTTTTATTGCAGTTTCTAGCTCTTCAAGAACAACCACACCTCCTCCACCAGCAATTACAAAACCATCTCTTTGAGAGTCAAAAGCCCTTGAAGCTTTAGTTGGATCATCATTATATTTTGATGAAAGAGCTGGCATTGCATCAAATAAAGCTGATAAAGTCCAGTCAAGTTCTTCACCACCACCCGCAAAAATTCTATCTTGCTTACCTAATTGAATAAGCTCATATGCATTACCTATGCAGTGAGCGCTTGTTGAACAAGCAGAACTAATAGAATAGTTAACCCCTTTAATTTTAAAATATGTTGATAAAGTTGCAGAGTTTGTACTGCACATAACTTTGGGAACACTAGTAGGCCCAATTTTTTTTGGGCCTTTTTCCCTTGTAATATCAAATGCTCTTAGCAGACTTTTTGTTGATGGACCGCCAGACCCCATTATTAAACCTGTTTGATTATTAGAAATTTCATCTTCACTTAAATTTGAGTCACTTATAGCCTCATTCATCGCTAAATAATTATAGCTTGCCCCATCACCCATAAACCTTAAGAATTTTCTTTCAATTGACTCTGCCAAATTTAAATTGATTTGCCCACTAACTTGACTTCTAAATCCCATATTTTTTTGAGACTCATCAAACGCGACACCAGATTTTGTATTAAAAAGTGAGTCATTCACTTCATTTTTATTATTTCCTAAAGATGAAACTATTCCTATTCCTGTAATTACAACTCTTCTCATTATTTGATTAGGCCAACTTTGAGCCCCTCTGCTGTATATATTTCTTTACCATCTACTAAAACGGAGCCATCACCAACGCCGACAATGACACCTCTTTTTATTATTTTTTTCATGTTAATTTTATACTCAACAAGTTTAGATTCTTTTAATATTTCGCCACCAAATTTCACACTCGAAGAGCCTAAAGCTCTTCCCCGTCCAGGATTACCGATCCAACCTAAATAGAAACCTACGAGTTGCCACATTGCATCTAATCCCAAGCATCCAGGCATCACAGGATCCATCTCAAAATGACAATCAAAAAACCAAAGATCTGGATTAATATCTAGCTCTGCAAGGATCTCTCCTTTTTCATATTTTCCACTGTCATCTGTGATTTTAGTAATGCGGTCAAACATTAACATTGGGGGCAAGGGAAGCCTTGCATTGCCAATACCAAACATAGTTCCATGAGCG